>JAGVNS010000025.1 GCA_020053155.1 Nitrososphaerota archaeon | reverse complement strand
GGGAAATGAAAAATGATTTCGGCGAGTTTGGAAAAATATTTTCCCTCATTTGATTCGGTTTTGAATTGCTTTCCTGATTTTTGGGCACTTATTTTTCCCATCTCTTTGAGGCCGGAGGCCGAAATTTGAATAATGTGCGCTTCCTCATCATCCAACACCACACCCAAGTAAAGGGGCTTTTGACTCTCCTTTTCATGGGCGCGCAACTGGTCTATTTCATGCGCGTACAGTTTAGTTTTGTTTACCGTAATGGGTTGATACAAATTAAACACAAGCGAGTGTTGAGCGTGCATCTCCACAAACTCAACCGGAGAACCCCCTTGAATCGTTCCCGAAACGCGCAAGCAGGGAGTGGTTTCCTCCGCTTCAATGGAGGATACTAATACGGTCATGTGCATTTTCAACCGAAAAGGTTTTTGTCCCGCTTCACGGGGTTTGATGTTTCGGTCGGTTTCCCCTAAAACAATGTCTCCGGGTTGAATAAAGGTTGAAATGAAGCGAAAATCCTCAAATGTATGGCATTCAACGCGAAAGGCGTTTTCGAGGGGTTTTACAAAGAATATTTTCATGCATCCATTCTTAGGGATTGGGAGTTATTTAAAATACGCATTTGAGAAAGAATAGACATATGCGTATGTTATCGCGGATTGGATGGTTTTGCGCCGGGGCGGCTGTATTAGCCTTGGGACTCGTTTTTGGACACTTTGGAGGTTTTGTAGATGCGGGAATGGGTGTTGGAAAATTGCTCGCTGCATTATTTTGGGGCGGAATTTCATGGTTTGCCCTTTTCACATTGCTCATGGCGATTCTCTTTTTGAGCGCGTGAGGGGCTTTTGACGGAGACAGAGTGGTATGAGTTTGAAACGCATCGCAGTCATCGACTATGACAAATGCTACCCGGACAAGTGCAACTGGTTGTGCCAGCGAAAATGCCCCGTCAATCGGAGCGGGCAGGATTGCATCACGCAAGACAACGTGAAAACCAAAGCAGTTATTTCGGAAGAGTTATGCACGGGGTGCGGGATTTGCCCGCGCATCTGCCCATTTGGAGCCATCACCATCATCAATTTGGACGTGGATTTTGGGGACCCCATTCACTCATATGGGATTAATTCCTTTCGCCTGCACAAACTCCCCATCCCCATGAATGGAAAAGTAACGGGAATGGTAGGACGAAATGGAACGGGAAAAACGACCGCGCTGGCCATTCTATCTGGGCAACTTATTCCCAATTTGGGAAATTTAGAAGAAACGCCCACGTATGAAAAGGTAATTGAAAAATATCGAGGAAAAGAATTGTTCAACATTTTCACTTCCATCGCCCATAAAAAAAATAGTGTTGCCGTTAAACCCCAGATGGTGGAGAAAATGGGGCAAATACCAGGAAAGGTATACGAAGTGCTTCGCAAAATAAATCCCCAAAAAGCCGAGCACGTGATGCGGGAATTGGGGATTGAAAAAGTGGCCCAGCGCGAACTGAGTCAACTTTCGGGGGGAGAATTGCAAAAAGTGGCGTTGGCCGCTACGGCACTCAAGGATGCGCACACGTATTTCATTGACGAACCCTCCTCCTATTTGGACATTCGGGAACGATTAAGAGTGGCAGGATTCATTCGTGGACTCTTAACGAGTGAAAAAAATGTGCTGGTGGCGGAGCATGATTTGGTTCTGCTGGATTATTTATCGGACGCCATCCATTTGATGTTTGGGCAGCCGGCCGTGTTTGGGGTAGTATCCTCCGTCCACCCCACGCGAGAAGGGATTAACCTATACTTGGAAGGGTATGCCAAAGACGAAAACTATCGCTTCCGGGACCACCCCCTCACATTCATGGAAAAGAGCAGCCGGAACATTCAGAAACAACAGCCCCTGCTCCATTGGCCTACATTCAGGGTGAAGCAGGGGGATTTCACGTTGAATGTGAACGCTGGAAAACTGCACACGCACCAAAGCATTGGAATTTTAGGTCCGAATGGAATAGGAAAAACCACGTTTGTCAAAACCATGGCGGGATTGCTGACTCCCATAGAAGGGCCGCTTCCGCAACGCATACCTGTTGCGTACAAACCCCAGTATGTGGAGGCCATTCCCAACATGAGTGTAGATGAATTATTGCGCGGAAAGCTGAGTGAGGAGATGCGACAAACGAAACACCTGCTGATTGAACCCTTGCACCTACCTTCGCTCTACGAAAAACAATTGGACACGCTTTCGGGGGGGGAGTTGCAGCGTGTTGCCATTGCGGCCGCACTTGGAACGGACGCTCCATTGGTGTTGTTGGATGAACCTTCCGCAATGTTGGATGTGGAGCAGCGATTGCAGGTAGCCAAAACCATCCGGAACATTGTGGATGGAACGGAGAAAACGGTTTTAGTAGTAGACCACGATTTGATGTTCATGGATTACGTCTCCGACCAACTATTGCTCTTTGAAGGGGAACCCGGAGTAAAGGGAAGCGTCCGCGGACCATTATCCATGGAAGACGGAATGAATGGCCTGCTTTCCCAGCTTGGAATAACGGTGAGAAGGGACCAAAACACCCGCAGGCCGCGAATTAACAAACCTGGAAGTGTGAAAGATTTAGAGCAAAAACGGGCAAATGAGTATTACTATACCAAAGCCTAATGGCAAACCAAAAAATTACTTTACCATTAATCCGCGCAACCCGTGATGTTTCTTTTTGGCATACTCATGACCGCGCACTAATTCAAAGCGATTCATGTAGAGAATGGTTTTGAGTATTTCCAAAAAGGGAATGACAAAACCAAACATGAGCAAGAGGGTAATGTACCTTCCTGCATACACGAAGGAATCAACCAAGGCTTCTACCAACGGCAGCAGCCCCACCAATACGGTTCCCAAAATAACTACCAGCAAAAAATCCGTGGGGTGGGACCGAATCACATACCAATTTGTCTGAATGGCCTCCAAAATGGGCTTCTCGTCAATCACTAAAGACTGGGGAACAAAAACGAGGGAAAGAGAAAGAAGCAACAGTATGGCATTGACCCAAACAAAGGGAACGTTCAACCCCAGCGCGACCAGCACCAGTCCCACAAACAAAACGGAAAGGAGAACAAAGTAGATGAACATGGTGAGAAAGAACTTCTGCACCATCTCCCGCAGGTAAAAATGCACTTTAATATGGGATAAATCGTTTCGCACGGCCAGCAAGAGGAGGGTCAAGAGGATAGAATACATTGCCAGGAAGACGAGACCCGCCAGCAATTCTGCTAAAATTATTTCCCAGGAGATGGGAGAAAAGGAATAATCGAAAAAAACGGTGCCGTTGAACAATGCCATGTTCCCGAAACGAAGGAAGAAGAAGACGAAAACGAGGAGGATGACAAATGAAAGCGAGAGCTTCAGGTTTTCACGATATTGTTTATGGACCTGCTCCACGAGCGAAAATTCTCCCCGAACCATACCCAAAAAACAATGCTAAACCCCATTATAAGCCTGCAGGGCGTCCGACCCAATTTATATTACGCCACATGAGGGAGTTTTTCATTCCAATACTTGTGGATGAGAATGTAGGAAAGCCACCCCAACACGGCGGAAAGGACGAAAAGGAAGAAAGGGGATTTCAGGAGCAAATCCATGAAATTCTCCCATGCAAAACTCCACGTGATACCGAACGAATTGAGACCCGGACTAGGGTCCCCCCGCGCCACCGCCACCAAAAAAGCATTATTCCAAAAATAACCCACTATGGCGATGAAAAACGAGGTATAGGAAGCGACGACAAAAACCAGTGCAAAAGGAATGGACAAAATCTGCTCATCCTTGAATCGGCGCAGGTACCACGACAACGCAACCCACATGAATGCGAACCCGACCAAGGGAATGAACATAAACAAGGGGTCAACAAACAAATATCCCGAAAGAGGTTGTCCCTTCAAAATCTGGTACCCATACCCATCCCACTTGGGCAAAAAATCCTGCGTGGCGTAAAAAAAATACAACAAAACGAACGAAACGAGAAAAAACAAAATGGCCTTTTTGACACGATTTGAAAAGAGCATAGTAGGACATTAGCCAGGAAAGGGCATTTAAAAGTGTGTTCACGCCTGGTCATTTGGGATAGAATAAAGAGGATATGCGGATGGGAGTGACCTTGTTCTGTACATTAAAAATGGAGTACACGTTGAATGGCCCCCCGCTGGATTGAACTCCTAAATAGACATGCCCTTGCGGGGCGGCCAGAATAGTATCCATCTGTGCATCAGAGAGGGCATACCTCCCCACACACCGGGGCTGCCCATTATCCTCATCCATTGCCCCAATCATAGAAAGAGTGGCCGGCAACGGGACTTTCTTCAAGGGATTCGAGAATATCTTGCACATATCCAGGTCAGGACTGGAACCCATTTGAAGGGAGTACAACTCCACGTCCTCATACGAACCCTTCCATAAGGGACTATTGCACGTGCTGCTGCAATCGGCATCATCTATGCACCCGCTACCGGCAAAACTCGCGTCTTCCAAATACACGCCGGGAGGAATGGACGCAATGTAGCTCGATGCGCTCAATAAGAGAGACGCATCCATACGAACAACAGCCCCCTGGTCATTTGAGAGAGTGTGCGAACCGGCAGACGATTCGTTATAGCACATGATGTTCTTGACCCCTGAGGATGTCTCACATACTGTCTTGTCCGCAAAACCACCGGGCAAATAACCCTGGTCTGTACAGAAATCGGTTACCTCCTGCGAAGCCAGGGGGCTGTTGCATTTGACGGGGACGCAGCCAGGGGCATAATCGCAGCCGAACTCATAAAATCCCGCGTCCGAGATGTTGATGTTACTGCACTGAAAGGAAGAACCGGTGAGGTTGGGGTACGAGGAATACCAGAAGAGGCTTTTGGAACCGTCATCCACGCCCGGCGTTATAAGACTCCCTTCCGATAACTCGCTTACGTGGAAACTATACTGGATGGCGCTCAATTTGGTCCCGCTCACCCCGCCCAGGGCAACGCCCACCTGTTTTTGGGACGCTGGATCCACTGTAATAGAGAAATTGGGAAAAGAATAGGTTACCTCGCACGAATCGACATCGCAGAACGGGATGTTGGGATAGGTATAACAATTAGGAAATTCTCCGGGATTGGCAGGGTCACAGACCGGACAATTATAGACATCGCATGCCGGACTGTCCGGCGCATCTGATTGAATGGGAAAGGTGAGCGTGGTAAAGGGGTCGTCCGTAAAATCATTTTCCGTGCAGATAGAACTCCCGCAATACAACCGCAAAGTAAGACCATCCACCACCAGCGTGCGCCAGTTCGACTGATTCTCCAACTTGAAACCCAATGGTTCCACCAACAACCCTTCCTCCCAATCCAAAAAGAAACTGCAGACCGCCGGCGAATCCGAAGCCGTACACAAATCTATTTTCTCATACTCAATGATGTTTTCATTCAGAATGCCTCCCCCATAGGGGCCGATGAAAAGAAGGATGAGAAAAGCGATAAGGGCAATCAGGACACCGCCCCCCAGCAAAAGGAGATACTCCAAAGCCGCCTGGCCGGCAGGGGGGCCTTCCTTACTGCCGTTCAAAAGGGATGTTTTCCTACCCATGCTCATGGGAGAAAGCAGCCTATGGAGGAATAAAAACATGCCCCGACAACCGGGCTAAAAAAGGAAGGGGGTGAAGGATAATGCTATGGCCGAACACACCGCTACCCTGAAACTGCCCTGGGTCGAAAAATACCGACCCAAATCCCTTTCCGATGTGGTGGGGCAGGAAACCATCACAAAAAGGCTTGAAAGCTACGTCAAAACGAGAGATTTGCCGCACCTCATGTTTGCCGGGCATGCGGGAATAGGAAAAACAAGCGCGGCCATTGCACTGGCCAAAGAATTGTTTGGGGAGGAGTACACCCGAAATTTTTTAGAATTAAATGCGAGCGATGACAGGGGAATTGACGTGGTACGGAGCACCATCAAAGAATTTGCACGCACGCTTGCCTTTAACTCAGATTTCAAAATAATCTTTTTGGATGAATGCGATGCGTTGACCACGGATGCGCAGCAAGCACTTCGACGGACGATGGAAAAATACTCCAAAACGGCACGATTTATTCTTAGTTGCAATTATTCAAGTAGAATAATCGAACCCATTCAAAGTCGTTGTGTTGTTTTTCGATTCAAACCGCTGCGTAAAGTTGATTTGGAAAAACAAATCCATCATATTGCCAAACAAGAAGGGATAAGCGTGGATGCCAAAGCCATTGATGCGTTAGAGTACGTGGCGGAAGGGGATTTGAGAAAAGCCATTAACGTATTACAGGCGGCCTCAAGCTTGGAGAAAAAAATAACCGAGGACATCGTGTATTCGGTGGCGAATAGAGCAAAGCCTAAAGAAATAAAAGAAATGATTGCCTTGGCCATGGAAGGAAAATTCCTCCCCGCACGGGAAAAGTTGGACGTGTTGATGCTCGAAAACGGACTCTCGGGGGAGGATGTGATTAAGCAGATTCACAAAGAAGTGTTGGATTGGGATGAGAAGGAAATGGATTCCAAAACAAAAATACGATTAGTAGATCGAATTGGGGAATACGATTTTAGGTTAGTGGAAGGTGCGAATGAGCGTATCCAAATTGAAGCCCTGCTGGCGCAGATTGGCTTAGTGGCGAGTGAGAAGAAGTGAAATTTGAGCTAAACGAGTATCATCGTGGAGTTTCTGATGAGGAACTTATTGCTGACTTAAAGCGAGTAGCTAGTAAGCTCAACAAAGAAACCGTGAGCACTGTTGACTACGAAGAGAAAGGAAAGTTTGGAAAGACTACTTACTTAAGAAAATTTGGTAGCTGGTTCAAAGCATTGGAAAAGGCAGGATTGCAAAAAACACGAACACAAGCAAATGTCCCAGATGAGGAGCTTTTTAGTAACTTAGAAGAAATTTGGATAAAAATGGGCAGACAACCTAACTATGATGAAATTCAAAAACCCCTTTCTAAATACCATGTTGGAACCTATGAGAATAGGTTTGGCACATGGAGAAAGGCTTTGGAAAGATTCGTCAGATACACCAAGGAGGAGGATGTTGAATCAACCCCAGTAACAAAACAATACACTCCTAAAGGCAGTCACAAAACGAAACGAAATATTAATCTGAGAATGCGATTTATCACAATTAGGAGAGACAACTTCAAATGTAGAAGTTGTGGAAAATCCCCGGCTACAGATTCACGAATTATTCTCCATGTTGATCATATTAAAGCCTGGTCTAAAGGTGGGGAAACTGCTCCTGAAAATCTGCAAACCCTCTGTTCGGAATGTAATATTGGAAAAAG
Source organism: Nitrososphaerota archaeon (assembly GCA_020053155.1). Classification (GTDB taxonomy): domain Archaea; phylum Iainarchaeota; class Iainarchaeia; order Iainarchaeales; family VGJJ01; genus VGJJ01. Next base: position 67 of record JAGVNS010000025.1, on the reverse strand, counting down.
CGACATATAGAGAACTTTGATTAACCCTCTTTTTTTTCGATAGTTTTATTTTCTCTGATTGTTTTCT
>JAGVNS010000133.1 GCA_020053155.1 Nitrososphaerota archaeon | reverse complement strand
TCTCCCGTGCTCATTTCCGCTCGCACTTGGTTGGCCGGACGTTTGTTTACTTTCCCTTTAACGCGTACAACCGTTTCGGGCTTCAATTGGTGTTGAAAAGTGGTAGTGAGTTCTTTGTTGATGAAGACTTGGGTAATACCCGTGCGGTCGCGTAATAACAAAAATCCTATTTTTCCCGTCAGGCGAAACGTGTCCGTCCATCCTTCGAGAACGGTTTCCTTTCCAGCGTCCCCTACTCTCAATTCCCCGGCCGTGTGTGTGCGCAACATATAACAGGGAGAAAGATGGGGGATGTTTTAAAGGTAATTTGAAGACTTTTTGGCTGTTTAGAGAATGAGAACGGACTAAGCATTAAATATAACTTTGAGTATAATATGTATTGAGTGGTATTATATGGGTCTCTTAGTCAAGACACGAAAAATAGGCGGTTCCATTGTCGCTACTATTCCTAATGATTGGGTGAAAAAAATGCAGATTGTTCCCGGCGAAACACTGGAGGCAGAATTAAAACGACCTCGATTAGATATGTTTGGTGTATTCAAAGGAAAAAAAATTGTCTTTACCGAGGCTGACCGTTGGAATGATAGGGAGTAAATTTTTGTTGGATACCTCTGCTTGGATTGAGTATTTTCAGGGAACCCCTCTTGGGCAGACCGTTCGCGATATCTTGGATAAACCGGAGAATGTTTGTTTCGTGTGTGGAGGAGTAGTAAGTGAGCTTGCGAGTACGCTCATTCGTAACGGGCTTGACCATGAGAAGTCAATCGAATTTGTTAAATCTCGATGCACGCTGTTGGAGGGGACATTTGAAGACTATTTTGCATGCGGTGTTCTTCATGCGAGGTTGAAAAAGACCGACCCGCGAGTGAGCTACACGGATACATTGTTGATAACGTTGGGTGAAAAGCATGCGTTGAAAATCGTTAGCAAGGATGCCCATCTGAAAGGATACAACACCTTGTTTTTGCGTTAGCCTTATTTAGTCTTTTATGAAAAAGTCCATATGCTCATTCCCATTGTCGATGAAAATGACAAAATAATAACTTCAAAGAAAAGAAAGAGGTACAGCCCGCTGACATTTATCGCGTGTCCGCGTTGTGGGTGACCAATTCCAAAGGCGAAGCATTGCTGGCCCGGCGAGCGTTGTCCAAATCTCACGACCCCGGAAAATGGGGGCCCGCGGTGGCCGGAACGGTGGAGAAGGGAGAATCGTATGAGCAGAATATTTACAAGGAAGCGGAAGAGGAGCTTGGTATTCAAGGACTAAAATTAGAAAAAGAAGCGAAGCAAAGGATCCACGGCAAACACAATTTTTTTGATCAATGGTTTGCTGTAAATTTGGATTGGGACATTTCGAAGTTTATGATTCAGAAAGAAGAAGTGGAAGAGATTCGGTGGTTTTCAAAAAAAGAGATTCTGGAAACATTCGAAAAAAATCCTTCGTTCTTCCTTCCAAGTGCCAAGCAGTGGATTGATTTGTTTTGTAAATAAGGCGGTATTTTATTTTTTGGGCTTGAATCTAAAGGGTCCGGGAGGAATGCCCCATTGAAGGGTTGCTTTCGTTTCTTTTCGGAGGAGGGGGTAGTCTAGTTGGTTGATAACCATTTTTCCTTTTTGAACGTGGCATAGGGTAATGTGGGGTCTGAATTGGTCGCCTACTTCATTACTAAATTGGCACGGTATGACGATTTTTACTATTTTTTCTAGGAGTTTTTCCAACGCGTTGCTTTTGAGAACGGATATTTCGACCCACGTATTGTCTTCTTTGGATGGAAGCAAGCGCAGTCCTGCGAATTTAATGGTGATTTCCTTTTTGAACAAGCGCTGAATCGCGCGTATTTTGGTGAAGGAAAGCGGTTTCTGCGTTTTGAACGTTGCAAGTGTGATGTGGGGAATCTTTTTTTGGGTTACCCCTATCTCTGATGGAAGCCCTTTGCGGATGGACTGGTAATATTCCAAAATTTGGCGGGCCGTTTGAGAATCCGTCACTAATGCGATTTGGTAAAGCGGCATGTCCAAGCCAGGGTGTCGAAGTATAAAATAAGAGAGCCGGGCGGGCTTGGATGGTAAAAATAAAGGTGGCGCGGGAGGATTTCCAGCATTCCTGATTATTGGCAGGATCTACCGGAATCCCTCTCGCCTCCACAAGGGTGATAGGTGATTTTGTGATTCAGACGGAGCAGTAACTAAACCCGCAGTCCATGCAGGTGGCGCAGCCCTCTTGCATGTGAAGTTTGTTTCCTCCGCACTTTTCGCAATTTTTCATTTCTTCTTTTTTTGGGGTTTCATTCTTTCCCATAACCTTGGACTTGTATGCCTCTTCCACGTCCTTATTGCTTTTTCCTTGTACGTTTAGGTTGAGCACTTGGTTTTCAAACCCTTTGCTTCCATCCCGGTAAATGGTGACTCCTTTGCATCCCAGTTTGTAGGCGAGCATGTACACTTCCTTTACGTCTTCTATTTTTGCATCGTTGGAAAAGTTTACCGTTTTGGAGATGGCGTTGTCCGTGTATTTCTGCCATGCGGCTTGCATGCGGATGTGCCAGTAGGGAGAAATGTCGTGCGCGCATACGAATACTTTGCGCACGTCTTCTGGAATCTCGGTGCAGTGCTGTGCGGTTCCTTCTGCGGCTATTTTTTCCATTAATTCTTCTGAATAAAGCCCACGTTTAATGACGGCATCTTTGAAAATGTCGTTCACGTACAACAATTCTTGTCCATCCATCACGCGCTTAACGAATGAAATGGCAAACAATGGTTCGATTCCACTTGAACAGTCGGCAATCATTGAAATGGTTCCCGTGGGGGCAATGGTGATACGCGCACAATTGCGGAAAGTGGGTCCGTTGGGCGTGTCGTATATGCTTCCTTTGTAATGTGGAAACACTCCCTTTTCTTTTCCCAATTCTTGGGACATGGCATCGGCTTCTTCGCGCAGGAATTTGACCATTTTTTCGGCGAATACGCACCCTTCTTCCGAATTGTAAGGGATGTTGAGTTTGAATAGCATGTCTGACCAACCCATGACACCCAATCCAATTCTTCTATTCCCTTTGTTCATTTTTTCTATTTGGGGAATGACATACTTGTTCATGTCAATCGTATTATCCAAAAACCGCACGCCCACTCTTGTTGCTTCGCGGAGCTCGTTCCACATGACCTCTCCCTCGGGAGTAACGAATTTGGCGAGGTTGATGCTTCCTAAATTGCATGAGTCGTACGGTCCTAAAGGCTGCTCTCCACAGTTACTTATACATAAGCCCCCTGCTATGAACGAATGCGATAAAGGCTCGGTAAGGTCATAGACCTCTTTCCTTCCGACTGGAATAATTGATTTTATTTTTTCAACAAATTCTTCCGGCTTATATTTTTGTTTGTTAATCCGTAATATTTTTTGTTCGTGCTTTCCTCCAATAAAACCTATTTCTTTGATAAACGCACGCAAACTTTCACGAGCAACGTTCAATTCAAATAATATTCCATCAGAGTGGTATGTTATATTTTTTCCTTGTTTATTTGTGTATGGAAATATATCGCGTGGTTTTCGGCTTCGATTGTATATTCGTGATTTAATTCCATAATTAATCAATAACAGCTGTACGTTTTTCAGCAATTTTACTGATTTAGAACTTATGCGTACGTATGCGTCTGGGTTACCAACTGTTCCATCTGCCGTGAATAGTCCTTGCAAAAATCCGGTGACCACTTCTTTAGGTGCCATAAAGATAGATTCAGGAACTATTTTCTCCGCTGAGTTAACGGGTTTTATTCCCAGTTTCAAGAAAAAGTCCACAAAATACTTGGAGTGGTAGGATAAGTGATATACTCCGTTTTCGCGTTTTACCTCTTGGATATCTTGTCCATAATATTCATTTAGAACTGGTTTTACCAATTGGAGGACTTCTAAATCGTCTTGCGCAAACGTAAATCCTACTCGGCAGTTTTCGTCTCCGGTTTTTACCCATCCGTCTCCAACCAACCACCCTAAAATTTGTCCAAGCTCTTTGGACCATTCGTTTGGAAAATGAAATGAGTAAGTGTGTCCGTTTTCTCCCAGAATGGTATTTTCCATTGCAAAAGGTAGGTGTTTATTTCGTCCAAATTTTCCTTCCCCTGCTTGAATGTAAATAAGATGGGTATTGAGTTTCAGATCTTTTAATGGCACAAACCCGTTATCAGTGTAAATCTTATGTTCGGCCGTACATTCCAGTTCATACCCCGATTCGGTTTCAAGTTTGTACACTTCCTTTTCTCCGGTTTTGAATGCCCCCGTTGTGAATCGAAGCGTTACTCCAGAAAGACCGGTTTGTCCCAATAGCATTGTTCCGTTATCTTGAAACATGGCCGCGGGGACGCGGTTGTCAGTTGCCACACGAATAAGTCCGTTGTGTCCTGTCATTTGATCAATTCGCATGAGCCCGTTTTCCGTACTTACACGCATATCCCCCGTCACACACGGATTGGTTGCTTCTATTTCGTAAATGTGGGGTACGGGGTTGTCGCGGTTGATTCGGTCGATGAAAATGATTCCCGGGTCACCTGATTTCCATGCGCTTGAAACGAGTTCGTCAAATAGGGCTTTAGCGTTTTCTCTTCGCACCACTTGCTTGTTGTGCGGGTCTACTAATTCAAAATCCTCATTTTTTTCAACGGCTTCCATGAATTTTTCGGTTATTGCCACCGAAATGTTGAAGTTGTTTATTGTGGTGATGTCGTCCTTGCAGTGAATGAACTCGTGAATGTCCGGGTGGTCACAATTGTGAACGAATATGTTGTTTGCTACAAAATTATGGAATTCTGGCATTTGAATGTCATAAACGTCATGCTCTCCGCTTAAGGGTTCTATTGAAACGACCTTATGGTTACTATATTGATTTTTTATTCCATCTTGATAGTGTTCTAAGTATTCGTCGTTTGTCAATCCTTTATTCCATGGGTTTTTCCCTTTTCGTGCATCCGACATTTTCTTTTTCCATTCTTTAACTTTTTCTTTTCCATAAACTTCTTCGAATGTTTTTCCTTTTCGGTCGTCGGCTATTCTTTTTTGTTGGACTAATAGGTTCGTTAAGTGTTTTTTGGCATGTTCTGAAATAGTTAATAATTCGAGGTTTGCCGGGAAATTATTTAATGGATTTTCATCCATGTGATGAACGCAAAGGCTTTCGTAAGTTCTTCCTTGTTTTTCTTCAACAATGACATCCTCTTTGTATTCCATTACAGCATGGTGTTCGGCAATACCCTTTCCGGCCGTTGAACTTAAATCGTAGCGCCCATTTGCTATTTTTTTGTGAAACACCATAATACTATCCAATTGTTGTAGTTTTCCTGCTTCTCTGTATTCTCCATTTGCTAACATGATCCGATGGTCTTCGGTGCAATCGAGCCAAGAATCATCATCAAAGTTTATCCGTATTAGTTCTCTTTTTCCATTGTATATCACGTTAGCGGCTTCTCGTATTCGTATTTCTTTTTCGTTATTCAAACAATACAAAAGTGGTTTCTGGCCGACTAATTCTTTGATCGGTTTTTTGCCGTTAAGCGTCGAAATCAATGTTTCTCCCGATAAACATCTCAGGATACCCATGTTCGCCCCGCGGCGCTTTCCCCCTTGTTTGATGATTTCGGTGGAGGCGTTGTACACTGTCATGAATCCTACCGGTCCCGTGGCTACCCCTTTGGTGCTTTTCACCATGCTTCCCTTTGGACGTAGACGTGTGAACGAGAATCCAGTCCCCCCCCCGGATTGGTGAATAAGGGCTTGGTGTTTCATGGTTTCATATATTCCTTCAATATTGTCATCTATCGGCAACACGAAGCATGCGCTCAATTGTTGAATGGGTGTTCCTGCGTTCATTAATGTGGGCGTGTTGGGCATGAATGTCATGTTTTCCATCATTTTGGAGTATTGGTCTGTCCAATAGGAAACGGTTTCATCGGTCGCCCCATATAGTAATTCTGCGGATGCAATGTTGCTGGCCACCCTTCTCCATAATTGTTCAGGTGTTTCTTTTACTTTTCCCACTTCATCTCGGAGTAAGTATCGTTCTTTGAGGACGCGAAGCTGATTAATCCCTACTTTCGTGTCAATGGGCATTCCCAGTATGAGACGCTTGAGGTCGCGTTCTTCGGTTCTTTTTTGTCTAAAAAGAATGTATTCTTTGGCAGCCTTGGTTTCTCCGCTCCGCATGAGCTCTTCTTCCACTAAATCTTGGATGTGTTCAACCGTTGGAATGCTGTCTTCCGGGTGTACGTGTCTTTCTTGCGTGAGTCGTTCAACCACTAAGTCAGATATTTTGAGTACGAGTGTTTCGTTTTCTCTTCCCGCGGCATGAAATGCTTTGCCGATGGCACTAGCAACCTTGTCCTGGTTGAAGGGGACAATCGCCCCGCTTCTTTTTTTGATGTTGGGGATAATCGTTTGGACTTGCATTTCATTCATAGTAGGCACCACCATTTTTTCCGTATTGCGTCTGACGAGTCAATTCACTACATACACTACACTAACCCGCGAAATTTTTTCCGGGAGTATTGGGGGTTCACTTCTAATGTAGAGTGGAGGATTTAAACATTCTTAGAGGTCAAAAATTTTGGCTCCATTGGGGGAATGGAATCATTATAGCAAAAAAAGAAAAATGATTTTTCCTTCCCCTACCCGTGTTATTTTAAGGGGTCCCTTTCCTTTTTTATTCATGCCAACGTTTTCTCCCCGCCTCTTGGAGCGCTATCGAGAGCTACTCCCTGAGAAAGAGGACTTTGACTCCTTTTGTCGCGTGTCCAAAACGCGTTTTCCCAAAACACTTCACGTGAATACGTTGAAGGCCGATGTGGAATGGGTAAAGGGACGTTTGACTGAGCGAGGGGTGTCGTTTACGCAACCCCCCCATTTTGAAGAAACTTTTTTTTTAGAAAACGTCCCTTCCCTTTTAGGGGGGTGGTGGGAGGTTCAAGCAGGATTTTTTCACCCCCAAGAGTTTGCGTCGCAACTGCCTGCGTCCGTTTTACACCCTCTTCCAGGAGAGACCGTTCTCGACATGGCCGCGGCTCCCGGAAACAAAACCATTCAGCTTGCGAGTGGGATGAAAAACACAGGAAAAGTATTGGCGTGTGAACCCAATAAAGAGCGCGCCAAAGCCTTGCGTTTCATGCTCGGACGCGCGGGGGTGGTTAACACCGCCATTTCCCTCCAGGATGCATTAACCCTTCCCCCCTCCCTTCAATTTGATAAAATTCTTCTGGATGCCCCGTGTTCAGGAGAGGGGTTGCTTCGTAAAAAAACCCAAACCCTTCAGAGCTGGTCCGAAAAATATGTAGTGCATAAAGCCCAGCTTCAAACCAAACTCATTCTCAAAGCGGCTGATTTGTTAAAAGTAGGCGGAGAATTGGTGTATTCCGTCTGCACTCTCTCCCCAGAAGAGTGTGAGGGCGTCCTAACCACACTCGGGCATGAACACCCTGAAATGAAAATGGTCCCCATTTCGCTTCCCGGACTCAAAACCCGGCAGGGTTTGAGCCAATTTCGCAACCGAACGTTTTCAACGGGAATGGAGCGCGCCCACCGACTTTACCCGCACGATACGAACACTCAGTCTTTTTTTCTGGCTAAATTAGTAAAGGGGGAAGCAAAATGAAAATTCCATTCTGTTCCCCTGTTGAAAGTCGGCGATTCACGAACTACCTGCAATCGCGCTATGGTATTTCCTATGTAGTCATGAAGGACTGGCGGTGGATTCGACATAAAGAAAGCGTGTTTGTGGTGACAAAAGAGTGGGAGGGAGAATTTTCCCCCTCCCTTAATATTTTTTCAATGGGGCTGTTGGTTTTTTCCAACGCTTCCACCTTTGAACCCACCAGCAATTTTATCACACTCCTGGGGGGGAACATTCGGCAGAATAGCATGATTATCCTTCCCAATCAAGTCGATTTCTTTTTCGCCCGAAAAAAGTTTGGAAGAGAGGAAGTGGATTGCTCCCATGTCCTTTCGGATGGGTTTGTGGCGGTTTCATTAGTAGGGGGCAAAGTCATTGGCTCGGCTCAATTGACCCGTAACCATTTAATCCCCAATCTCCCCCCTACCCATCATGCGAAAGAAAACGACCAAGCCGATTGAGCGTCCATTTTGGTTGGTTTTGGATGTGCACGGGGTATTGATTCCCTCTTCCGAAAAATGGATTCTAAGCCAGCTTGCGCGCCAAACTCATCAGCCGGTGTTTTTGCTCTATTTGCGCTGGCTCATTCAGCTTCCCTCCGCGCAACGGGGGAAGCGTTCGGCCAAATCATTTTATGAGGAAGTGTTGGACCGCCCCCTCACGCAAAAAGAATTTAATGATTGGGTCATGAAGCGATACGCCCACCGCGGAACCATTTCTCCTGCCATTGTGGCGCAATTGAAGCACCTCAAAAAGGGAGGGTGGAAACTGGCCATTCTTTCCGACATGAATACTGCACAAGCGGCCTTTCACCGAAAAATGGGTCATTTTTCTTTTTTTGATGAAGTTTTTCTTTCGTGCGAAACCGGCCTCATGAAGCCCTTTCCTTCTGCGTATGTCGCATTGGAAAAGAAACTTCATACACGAAAAGACCACATCGTTTTTGTGGACGATTTGTGGTTTAACACGTGGGGGGCGGCATTGCATGGATGGAGAAGCGTCACGTTGAAAGGGGAAAAGCAATTGCATCGATTTCTTTTGGATTTGGAATAGCATTTCTTTGTTTCTTTTTTTCCGCTCCATTTAAATATCGTACGTCCAATATCTTTTTTATTCAATGGGGGTTTTTCACGTATGGCACGGATTATCATTAAAACGGCCCAACAGCCGTTGGAAATAAAGGTGGGGAATGAGAGCAAGTGGATGTGCATGTGCGGGTTGAGCAAGAACAAGCCTTTCTGCGACGGTTCGCACAAGAAAACGACGGATGAAAAGGACGGGAAATTGTACCTTTATCACCCGGACGGAACGCGCACGGAAATGTGAGGTTATTTTTCAGCCGTTTGAATGGCGTGCCGGATGATTTCAATGTTGCACGTTTTATGCGTCCGGCACCATTCTTGGCATTTTTGGGCCCACTCTTTTTCAAGATATGAAAGACCGCAAATGGGGCAAGGGTGAGGCATTTTTTTTTTACCCCATTCGTTCACTTAGCCAATTGTAGAGCGCGGCGAATATTCCTGATGCGATGGCGATGTATATTCCCATCCACACTCCCAATCCTCCACCACCCCCTATTCCACCCATCATTCCATATCCCGTAAAGCCGCTGCCCATCATTCCCGCTCCGCCCATAAGAAAACCCATGGCGAGTCCCAGGATTCCTCCCGCAATCCCAAAGGCGGGAACGTTCAATCTCATTTCCTTTTCGTGTTTCATCTTTTTTCCTCCGTTTGGTCCAGTTTTATCCCCCGTAATAACAATGCATTCGTCACCACGGACACGCTGCTCAGGGCCATAGCGCCCCCCGCGATGATGGGGGAGAGCAGCCATCCCGTAAAAGGATAGAGGATTCCGGCTGCGATGGGGATGCCTAAAACGTTATATACGAGGGCCCAGAACATTCCCTGTTTTATTTTTCCCATCGTGGCTTTTCCCAAGTGGAGGGCATTCACCACGTCATAGGGGTTTCCTTTCATGAGAACAATGTCTCCCGCCTCTATCGCAATATCCGTTCCGCTTCCCATGGCGATTCCCAAATCGGCCTGCGCGAGGGCGGGGGCATCATTGATTCCGTCTCCCACAAATGCGACCTTTTTCCCTTTCGCTTGGAGCTTTTTCACGTATTGGGCTTTTTGTTCAGGGAGGACGTGCGCAAAAACATGAATAATTCCCGCTTGCTTCGCGATGGCATTGGCGGTGCGTTCATTATCTCCCGTAATCATCCACACTTCCTTATTCATTCGTTTCAATTCGGCCACGGTTCGGATGGCACTCGCTTTCAGCACATCTGCAATTCCCAAAATGGCCAATACTTTTTTCCCGCTGGTCAACACCACGACCGTTTTTCCATTGTTTTCCCACGTCTCAATCGTCTCTTCGTGTTCGCGCAGGGAAATCCTTTTTTCTTCCATCCACCGGATGTTTCCCAAGCGGTATTCCACACGGCCGTGTTTTCCAACGACTCCTTTTCCGAACAGGGCGTTGAATGAATCCATTCTAATCGAGGGAATGTTTTTGGCTTGGACGAATTGCACGACGGCCTGCGCCAGAGGGTGTTCGGATTTTTCCTCGAGCCCGCGCAGCAAACCTAACACTTCTTTTTCTCGCAATTTGGGGGCGAACCAGACATCCGTTACTTGGGGTTTCCCCTGCGTGATGGTTCCTGTCTTGTCGAACAGGAGGGTGTCGATGGCGTGCATCGTCTCCAATGCTTCCGCCCCTTTGATTAATATTCCTTTTTCCGCCCCCACTCCCGTTCCCACCATGATGGCCGTGGGGGTGGCGAGTCCGAGGGCGCACGGGCAGGCAATCACGAGGACGGAAACACTGGTAACTAATGCAAACGCCAAGGGGGCCTGTCCAAGGGTCAACCACCCGATAAACGTAATCAGTGCGATGACGATGACAATGGGAACGAACACCGCCGATATCTGGTCCGCAAAACGCTGGATGTCGGCCTTGCTCCCTTGTGCGTCCTCCACTAACTGCACAATACGCGCGAGCACGGTATTTTTTCCTATTCCAACGGCCTTAAATGTGATGCTCCCGTTCAAATTAATCGTTCCTCCAATTACCGTATCTCCTTTTTTCTTTTCCGAGGGAATGCTCTCTCCCGTAATCATGCTCTCATCCAGGCTGGTTTGCCCGTCCACAATCACCCCGTCCACGGGAACGCGTTCTCCGGGGCGCACGACAATCAAATCGTTCAGTTGCACTTGGGCCACGGGAATTTCCACTTCTTTTTTTCCACGCACAACCCGGGCCATTTTGGGAGACAAATCCATAAGCTTTCGTATCGCTTCGCTGGTTTTTCGCTTCGCGAGGGCTTCCAAATATTTTCCTAAAATCACTAATGTGATGAGCACGGCCCCCACTTCAAAATATTGCTCCTCCCCCAACCCGAGAAAGGTGGCCACGCTGTAAAAGTATGCCGCGCTTGTTCCGAGCGCGATGAGCGTGTCCATGCTCGCGGTCTTGTTCTGCAAGGCCGTCCATGCCCCCAAATAGAAATGCCTCCCCACATAGAACTGCACGGGAGTGGCGAGGACAAAGAGTACCCATTCCCGCAAGGGAAAGTCAATGAAAATCATTCCTATCAGGAGGGCGGGAAGACTGAGAATCGTTCCGAGGATGAGCTGGTGTTTCAGCTCCCCTATCTCTTTGGCGCGGATCTCCTGCTCCCGTTGCGTGGAAACGTCCATGGTGGCGGAATACCCTCTTTTTTTTACGGCTTCGATGAGGTCATTTTCATTGGTCTGCTTTTCATCATACTCCACCCGCGCTTTTTGGGTTCCATAATTCACGTTTGCGGTTTTGACTCCCGCAACCTTTTCCAGGGATTTGGTAATCAGTATTGCACAGCTGGCGCAGTGCATTCCGTCGATGGCCATCTCTATTTTCTTCATCCTCACAACGACCCCCATGCGAGGGAGGATTTGGGTCCCCACACGATGAGGGCGAGGAAAATGAGCAACACGAGAACGCTGATGATGGCGAGGGGAATAAATCCAACATTTTTCCGTTCGTCCTGGATGGGGCCTATTTCTTTTACGATGAAGTAGCTCATTCCCCCTAAAATGAGAGTGCACGCCCCGAATAGGAGGTACAAGAATGCCATGAGGTTGTCAGAAAGCATCATCACGGAGAGCATGGCCCCCATGGTTCCTGCCATGAGCCCCGCCATGAGTCCTTCCAGAATGCCCATGATTCCAGCTTTTCTCACCGCGTAGGCGCTGGCACTCATGCCTATGGCCATTCCAATAATGGAACCCACGAACATTCCATTGGTGGCGCCTAGAATCGCCCCGCTCATGAATCCCGACATCATTCCAATGGTCATCCCCGCCATCATCCCATTGGTGCAGTTGAAGTGGTGGCGTAAATGCCTGACATGAATGAGGGAACCCGCGTTCAGGGCTATCCCTAACGGAACCAGCGCCAAAACGGGCCAGATTTTGATGAACAATTCATTTTGGCTGAACCATGCCATATAGGAGAGCCCCAGGGTCAAAAATAAAAGGCCGGCCAATCCAAGCGTGTGGGTGAGCAATTGGTGTTCGGCCTCGAAGCCGGGGGTGTTGGCGATGACCTGGTGTGCGATGTAGGAGAAGTGGGGTCTTGAATCCTTTTCTTCGTCCAAATAGTTGTATTCGCGCAGTTTTGCTTTGATCGTATCCGTGTCCTTCTCTTCACACGTGAATGTGAGCGTTTGGGCATCGGCAGAAACGGATTCTATTTTGGCGTGGGAAAACTTTCGTAAAATCCGTCCGATGACTTTCTCACACGCTTCGCAGGAGACGTTTCGGATGGGCAGCTCAATCGTATGCGTCATTCCATTTTCCCTCCTTTACGCCACTGAATATCCTTCTTTTTCGATGGCCTTTTTCACGGGAACCATCTCTTTTTCGTCCTTCATGTCCACGACTATTTCCCCTTTGGTGTGGTTAGTGGAAACCACTTTCGTTCCCGTTTCTTCAATGGCTTCCTTCAGCAGGATTTCACAGCTCGAACAGTGCATATCCTTAATTTTGAGCGTTTTTTTCATGCAACTACCTCGATGATGCCATTGAACATTCTCATGGAGCAATGAAATGGGAATTTTCCCGTCTTTTGCGGGGTGAACTCAATGAGTGCTTCCCCTTGGGAAGGGGCCAGTTTTCGTATCTTGAATTCGTCGAAAATGACTTCCCTCCCGCATCCCGCCCCTTCGTCTGCGGAATAATGGATGCGCACGGGAATCCCTTTTTTCACTTTCAAAGAACTGGGAGAATACGTCCCGTATTTTGTGGCTTTGAGATAAATGTCCTGTTTCCCATCCACCATGGGAGCCAGATTTCCCAAACCCGAGGGAATGGGGGGAGTACCAATTGTTTTTTCCCTTGCGGAGGGATGGGCTCCCGCCTCCATGATGAAGACAAAACCTGCAATGGTCAAACCGGTCAATAACGCTACGATGAGAAGGTTATTCATGGGATTACCACCTAACGGGGGTGAAACAATATATATACTATGATGAAACAATGTTTCATTATTATGAAACAACTTGAATTGGGCCTTTCTACCCGGAGAAAAGTGTTTATTTGGGGCATCATGATTTTGCTCTTTCTGGTGGGGGTGGGCATCACGGCCGTTTCCTATGCATACCCACAAGATGGGGGTGTCATCGGTTTTTTTTCCCGGTTTCATTTCGAGGCCAT
>JAGVNS010000159.1 GCA_020053155.1 Nitrososphaerota archaeon | reverse complement strand
TGAAGCCCGCCGGGTTTTGTTTCCCGTGAACGGCTTGCCGAGAACAACCGATTCATTGTCCCTTTCAAAAAGGCAGGGTTCTCGGCAAGGGTTCCTAAATAGGGGCTACAAAAACCATTACGCCGACAACACTTCTTGAACTAGTGTGCGATAGGTGGAGAGGAACGTCCGGAGGGAAACCAGCAGGTCGGTCGTGCTCTTCTGCGCGGTCTTGACGCACTCTCCCAAATTTACGGAGGTCGGACACGATTCGAGTTGGGAGGCCGTGCGGGCGGAGGCACCCTTCAAGGACTTTACTTCCTGTTCCAACCCTTGAATGCGTGTTTCGAAGTTTGAAATGCGGGGGTTTTTGGAATGAGCCGAACGCAATCGAAGGAGGGAGACATCCAGCTTATCCTCGATGAGGACGATTTTCTGGTAGACCACGGTCAACCGGTTCAGAATGGAAATGAGCAGACGTTGGCGTTGTAATCCAAGTTCAGTCAGAATCGCTCCCTGTTCGGATGCGGAGGCCGAGAGAAGACGCTTTCGGATGGACTGAAAGGTGCCACGCTCACGAATCAGCACGGCTTGCATCGATTTCTCGGAGACCGAAAGGGAAGAAAGAGTTTGAGTGTTTCCCGGACGCACGCTAAGAGGTAAAACAAGGGAGCCGGGTGCCGGAGAAATTTCAGAGGTGCCGGCCGGCAGCATCACCTTACCTGTGGCAGGAGAGGGAAAAAGCCCATCATCGGTCTCGCGCGCGGAAACGGATGGAAAAAGGATGAATGCCAGAAAAAGGAGAAGAAAGAGCGTACGCATGAATACAGGTACGTCATTTTTGGTTTAAAACCATGCTTATCTCTCGGTTCTCCTACCCCCCTTTAAAAAATGCCAAACGAGAAAAAAACCTTTATCCACCCATTTTTTGATGGAATTCACCTGGATAAAGCCTTATCGTTTTAAGGCAAAAAGGAAAAATAGAGAGTATGACCATTTCCTCGTGGATCGTTTTCGCCGGAATCTTTACGCTCCTCCTCCCCCTCACCCACGCCGCCACCATTTCTGGTACGGCTTATGACGGACTCACGCTTGAAGCGCTGAAGAATGTTGTCATCTCCATCAACACGAATCCAGTGCAGACCAAGCTTGCCAAAGAGGGAACATATTCGTTTGATGTGGGAGTGGGAAAATACGCGCTGAAAGCCACGTATACGGAACAGGGAATCGTGGTCCAGGAAGCCCTCCAACCTCTCACGGTTGAAAAAGAGGGAAACTATGTCATTGATTTGATTCTCCTCCCCGAAATAGGAGACATCCCCGATGAACCGTTTCCGGACGATGAACCCCTGCCAGGAATATGGGACCAACTCGTGGGAGGGCCACTTCCCCTATTGGCCCTTTTGGGAATCGTGCTGGTCATCGTGGGATATTCCATCCTTAACGTCCACCGAAACACACGCACAAACGCGCACGCAATAAAAATGGACGCGGCAACCCTTGACGAAAGGGGGGCGGAAGCACGCGCTCCTGAAAACAAGACGGGCGAAATAATGCTGGACCAATATGCATTAGAGACCCTTCACCATCTGCAGCGCGGGGGAAACCGCCTGACCCAAAAAGAATTGCGCGCCATGGTCAACATCGGAGAGGCCAAGGTGTCGTTGGTAGTATCCGAATTGGAATCATATGGATTGGTCAAAAAAATAAAAAAAGGAAGAGGGAACATTCTCATCCTCACGGAAAAAGGGAGGGAATACCTCAACGCCCGCGGAAAAGGGGAAAACCCTACTTTTGGCGCGTGACATTTTCTTTCAACGCCTGTTCCTTCACCGCATGAGCCACCACGGCCGCCACGCGGGGGTCCGAAAGCAAAGGCAGGATAAAATCAGCAGTGGGTTTTTTTACCATCCCCGCCAATGCGAGAGCAGCGGCCATGTTCATCCCTTCCGTAATGCGTACGGCATGAGCATCCAATGCCCCCCGAAAAATTCCTGGAAATGCAAGGGCATTATTGGCTTGGTTGGGAAAATCGCTTCTGCCAGTTGCAGTTACTTTTGCCCCTGCTTTTTTGGCATCCTCGGGCATGATTTCGGGGGTGGGGTTTGCCAGTGCAAAAACAATGGGGTTTTTGGCCATGGTTTTGACCATGGAAGGAGAGAACACCCCGGCTACTGAAACCCCAATGAAAACGTCCATCCCTTGGATGGCATCCCCCAACGTTCCCTTTATTTTTTGGGGATTGGTGTAACCGGCCAATTCCTTTTTGGGGGGGTCCAAGTCTTTCCTTCCGAAGTAAATAACTCCTTTCGTGTCGCACAAGACGACTTCTTTCACTTTGGAAAAACCGGGGGGAACGTGAACGCCCAGCAACATTTTGGCAATGGCATTTCCAGCGGCCCCCGCACCATTAATACATATTCGCAACGAGGAAAAAGGCTTTTTCACTACTTTCGCGGCGTTCAGGAGGCCGGCATACACCACAACGGCTGTTCCGTGCTGGTCATCATGAAAAACGGGAATTCCCAAATCTTGCAACGCCGCTTCAATCTCAAAACATTTGGGAGCGACAAAGTCCTCTAAATTAATGGCCCCAAAAACGGGCGCGATGTTTTTGATAATGAAAATGATTTCTTTGGTATCCTGCGTCTGAATGCAAATGGGAAACGCGTCAATGCCCCCCAACTCTTTGAATAGAACGGCTTTTCCTTCCATCACGGGAATGGCCCCATACGCCCCCAAGTTTCCCAAACCCAAAACCTTTGAACCATCACTAATCACTGCGAGAGAGTTTTTTTTCAAAGT
>JAGVNS010000138.1 GCA_020053155.1 Nitrososphaerota archaeon | reverse complement strand
GTGCCAGACGCACCAGCGTCATAAAAAAGATACCGCGAGGCCCGAAGGGCCCGCGGAGAACACGCGTGGGGTCATAGGGGCGAAGCCCCTATTGTCATTGCGCTTTTGACAAGTCGAGAACCGATAACTTCACCAATTGTGTGCTTGTTATTCATGAAAATCCGTTCTCTTTGCTCCATTTCAGCAATTCTTTGAATGTTTCCAATTGTTCCCCGCTTTCTTCCATTTTTTCGTGGGAGCGTTTGACCATGGACTTTGACACGTCCATCTGGAGTTTTTTTCGGTCTTCCGCGTGCTTCGCTAATCCTTTGTGGTGCTGATACACGGGGGATATTTTCACGGTTTCAGTAAGCTGTTTGCGATACTCCGGATTGTGCACAAACGCGTCAATCATGGGCCGGTATTTGGAGTCGGAAACTAATGAAGCGTGCAAGTCAATGGCTTTGGCGGAATCGCGATACTCTCCGTCCGTAAAAGTCTTGGCGACGTGCTGCCAATACAATGGATCCACGATCTTTTTCGCATGCGCGACCACGTCCTTGGAGGAAGCTTTCAAGTGGGTTAATTGCCACGACCTTTTTTTCTCCGCATGAACACGCCTTTTTTGCGTAAGAGAATCGATTTGCATGGAGAGCTTTTCGGGAGTCGGATAGATGAGAACGGGCCACCCTCCCTTTCGCGCGTCCACGCCCAACTGCACAATCCCGTGACGGGAAAAATAGTGCTCCAATGCTTTTTTTCTACGCCCATTGGTTTCAAGGAAAGACGCCCCGTCAAAATTCTCTTTTATCTTTTCAATGGACTCAAACACTTCCGCGGCCATACTTCCTTTTCGCGCTCCACCCTTAAAACCCGCTCCCCCCTCGGCACGCATTAAAAAACCAACAGGGCCTCTTCGATGCATGTTGCCCGGATTAGGGGGAATGAACCCTGCCCAAATGAAAGCCATGATGCGACAGTTTGGCATCAAGAGCGAGGACTTGAATGCGACTAAAGTAACCATTCAAACCGCGGAAGGAAAAACAATAGTGTTTGATAGTCCATCCGTGACGGTGGTAGACATGAAGGGACAGAAAACCTACACCATTACGGGGGAAGCGAGCGAAGAAAAGGCCGGAAGCGGGGTTTCAGAAGAAGACATTCAATTAGTCTCCGAGCAGGCGCATGTTTCCAAAGAAAAAGCAAAAGAAGCGCTCGAAGAAGAGAATGGGGATATTGCGCAGGCGATTGTGCGATTGGAAAGATAAATTAACTATGGTTGTATTTAGGCGCATATCATGGCCTCTCTTGCGTTCAAGGATCTTCCACCAGAAATCAAGGACATAGTTAGAAATGTTCTAGAGCACCGCGCAGGTGTGCGGTACGTTACAAAGGGTGCTAAACTACCCATTTCTATTTCTACCGCCCCAATCCTTTTTTTTGGTTTGGAAAGAGCGGATTCTTTTCAAGGAATTACTCGTTTAGCATTTGCATTGGGTAGCGCTCTGCCTTTTTTTGGTTTAGGCGGAGGACTTGGATATATCCTTTACCGCGGTCATGATAGTAGATTTACAAAGGAATATCAAATATTGTTCCGCGCTCTTCGCAATACATCTGATCCAAAAATAAGATCTCTCTTGGGTACAAAAATGCAAACTACTTAGTAGTGGACAGAAAAGGAAATCTTTCAACTGCGCGGTTTGCCCCGCGAATTTTTCAACAGCCAATCGGAAGGCGACGAGTCGCTAACCCGCGAAAAAAAGAGGTTAGTCGTCGCTGGCAAAGCCGCTATTTACCTCGAAGAATAAGGTAATTTACAGATTGCTGACTGGTTAAGGTTTAACCCTCATTGTGCAAGTCATTTCTTCTTTCAAAGAAGAATAATCTCTTTACCTTTTTCGCGCGCGCGACTTTATTCTGCGCGAAGGTGAACGTGGAGAAGGGCTATTTTGTCCTTCCGCGGAAACACGCTGTAACAAAACAATTTGAAGCACGATAAGGAGAACCTGCGCCAGGAAAAGAATCATCAAGTCCGGCCGCCCTTCAAAAATGCCCACGGGTTATCGCCTTCCTCGGCCTTTGGACATCCGGTACAGAATCAAAATGCTCAGGACAATGGAGACGGTCTGCCCCAAAAAAATCAACAATTCTCCCAATGAAAGAAATGGCATCTCATACACCTCATGCAAAGAAATTAACTGGGTCTATTTAAACCTGTGGCGGGTCAGCCGGATTGGAAGGAGGGGGGAATTCGACCCCGTTCACATAGGAAAGGGTTCCATCCAGCATTGGTACTCCAATGGCGTTTATTTGGAGAAAAACCTTGTCATTCACGCTGTGCCCGGGCTGCACCACGGCTGAAATGAACCCTTGCGGAATGGGATACGTCTGATTGGTGTCAGGGTCGGTCAATCCATCCAATGCCAGCGTGGCGTTTTGGTATATTTCCGCTTGCATGTTTTGGGAGGCAAAGTACTGACTCAATTTTTCCGCCACCATCTGCGTGGAACCTGATGAAACGTTCACATCCACCAAGAATTGGGTAAGGGGTTCCTGGAAGACAATCGCCACGTTCGTGGAAGCCGTTTCATCAATCGTTGTTTGAAGCAATGCTTTGGCCTCCGTTAACGAGACGTTGTTCAAATCCACGCGCAGCGTGTCGTCGAACGCGCTCACGCCCGAAAACTTTTCAGGGTTGGCCTGCATCAGCGTGTTCACTTCATCCACGAACTGGTTGGCATCGGGAAAGGTGAGGGTGAGCGTGGTATCGAGGGATGGAATGATGGGCTCATCCACATTTTCCACCCCATCAATCACTGATAACTCTTTCTTCATTGTTTCACCCGAAAAATGGGGGATGTAACTCCATGACCCGGCCATGGAAAGGCGGTCTTCAAGGGAGGAAAGGACATACTCCCCGCTCACGGAAATGGATTTAGGGGTTAAAGAAATGTTTTGACTCTCAACAAGGTAGGCGTTCACCGGAGTATCCCCTTGGAATGTGACCGAAACAGAACCACTGATTTGATTTCCCACCATTGTTTGGGGAGTGACAATGGCCTGGATGACATTCTGGGGGAGCGTAAACTCCTTGATTTCATTCTGCTGATTCTTTCCACTCATCTTGGGGGGAATTTCGACCGAGGCTTGAAAGTATATTTCTACTCCTTGGAGGGAGACCAGGCTGTTTACACGTTGAATGAATTCTTCTTTACTCGTTCCTTCTTCCAATTCAACGTTTGCCAAATACGTCAACTGGGAACTGGAGGCATCCAATTGGGTGAACTGGGAGTCAATTCCCTTGACGCCTGATATTTGCTGCAGGGCCTCGTCGATGACCGTTTTGTCCGACTCATCGGTCTGCCCCCCCACGATGGCGGTGGAAAAGACCGCCGTAACGGTGCCTTTGACCCCCTCCACGACGTACGTGGAAAGCGTAGGATTGTCATTCGTTGAAGGGGTGTCAGTAGGGTCAACCGACTGGCCGGCCAAAAAGATGGCGGCTCCCGAAAAGAGCATGAGGGCAATAATAACGGCCGCCCCCACTTTGACTGAAAAATTGGCGTCTGGTTTGGAATCCATTCAAAGGGCCTCGTTTCCCCAGAAAGCTGAAAAGGGTTAAAAAAGGCTTGGAAGGGTTTTTGGAATGAAGGGAGTTGAACCATCCATATGCAAAAAGGGGATTTAATCAGCATTTCATTTACGGGACGAGACATTGTCACGGGAAAGGTCTTTGACACCACCTACCAAGAAGTGGCCCAAAAAGAAGGGTTGCCGACCCAAGACCGAAAATGGGGACCCGTAACCATGGTGGTGGGACAAAACGAAATACTCGCGGGATTGGACGAAAAACTATTACAAATGAGTGTGGGGGAAAAACAAAAAGTCGTATTGGAACCCGCCCATGCGTTTGGGGAACGGAACCCCCAACTCGTAAAGGTCATTCCATTGAACGAGTTTACCAAAAACAAAGTCCCCCCGGTGCCTGGAACCATTGTCAATGCCAACGACATGGTGGGAAAAGTACAGAGCGTGAGCGGTGGACGCGTACGAGTTGATTTCAACCCGGATTTAGCCGGAAGAACGGTTGAATATGATGTGGAAATCACCAAACAATTCACGGGTGCCAACGAGCAACTGGATGCCCTCGTCAAAAAAGCCTTTCCAAACTGGGAAAAACCAATCGTGAAAAACGAAAAAGGCGTTGTTGAAGTGGTGGCACCCATTCGCGACATGACCAAAATTCAGCGCAACCTTCCCGGGTTTTCCAAGCTCGTATTGGACGTCGTAAAAGGAACCACGGAAGTGCGCGTCACCACCGTATTTACTCCCAACGATTTCAACCAAATGCACGTGCATGAGGACGGAACCATGCACGGGGATGGGGAGCACGAATAATTCAAGCAGTTTTTTTTCAAGTTGAAGGTTATATGAAAAACGTGAACATAAAAGCAGAGCCAACTGCCGTTAAGGTAGACTTGGAAAAGACTGCCCTTATTGTCATTGACATGCAGAAAGACTTTCTACTGCACGGTGGGTATGGAGAGTCGCTGGGAAATAATGTAGATAATTTAGCTAGCGCCATTGGGTCCACTAAAAAAGTTCTTGAAGTCGCCAGAAAAATTGGCTTGTTTATTATTCAAACGCGAGAAGGGCATTTACCCGACCTGAGCGACTGTCCGTCTACGAAACTTCTTAGGTGGCCAGAAGGCAAGCGTATTGGTGATCAAGGACCAATGGGACGCATTTTGATTCGTGGAGAAAAAGGACATTCGATTGTAGATGAAGTGGCCCCGCTGGAAGGAGAAATGGTGATTGACAAACCCGGAAAAAACGCTTTCTATAAAACAGACTTAGAAAAAGTGTTGAAAGAAAAAGGGATTGTAAATTTACTTGTCGTTGGCGTGACAACCGATGTTTGTTGCTCAACCACCGTTTCGGGAGCAAATGATATTGGGTTTAACGCAATTGTTTTAGCCGATTGCATGGCATCCTACGACCCTGCTCGTCACAGGGCCGCTTTAGATATCATAAAAGCACAAGGCGGAATATTCGGCTGGGTAACTTCATCGAGAGAAGTTTTAGATGCAATAAAGGAAGCAAATTTCCCTTTGTGAGATGCAAAAAGGAGTAATGTAGCCGCTCACCGGGGCACCGGTTTTTAAAGAATTCAGGGCATTACTGGGTATAATTGTTCTATTTGTGAAGTGATTTTAGTGAAACACGACCATTCTGCAATGGAAATCAAAAAATCGGGGACCACGACGTTGGGCATTCGCACGAAGGATGCCATTATTCTCGCGGCCGACCAGAAAGCCACGATGGGTTATTTCGCGGCGGAATTGGACACGCGAAAAGTGTACAAGCTGACGGAAAAAATAGGATTGACCATTGCGGGGGGGATGGGAGATGCCCAAACACTCGTACGATTTTTGCGCTCACAAGCCAAACTGTTTGAAGTGGAACGCGACAACGCCATTACGACGAAAGCACTGGTTACGTTCATTGCCAACATTTTGAGCGGAAACCGCTACTATCCCTTTATGGTGCAGTTCATCATCGGGGGGCATACGGGAACGCCCCAGCTGTATTCCATGGATGCGGTGGGAAGCATTGCGGACGTGGACGATTACACCGTCTCGGGAAGCGGAAGCGAATTCGCCATGGGAGTGTTAGATACGCAGTATGAGAGCACCATGAAAAAGGAAGAGGCCATCAAACTCGCCGTAAAAGCCATCTCCGCCGCCAAAAAACGCGACGTCATGTCGGGCGGAGAAAGCATCAGCATCATGGTTATCGACCAGAACGGCGTGCAAGAAATTGCAAAGAAAGACGTAGAAAAACTGATTGCAGCCATCTAACGATGGATGAAGCCCATTTTCTCCTCACCCTTACCCGGTCATTCCCTTTTCACAAAAAAGGAAATGGCTAAAAAAAAATAGTGAAACGGCTATGCGAACAACCAATAATGTAAACGAGGCCAAGCCGGCGCAGCTCAGTACTCCCAGAATGGACATCCAGGAAATAGAAAAGCACATTTGGGAAAAGCTTCCCAAGACATGCCAGGTTTCCAGCGTCGATTTCGAGGGGCCGGAAATAATCCTCTACACTAAGAACCCCAAAGCCTTTTTCTCTTCCCCCGACAACTTTGTGGCCAAGATCGCCTTCGAATTGAAAAAAAAGATTTCGGTGCGCAGCGACAAGAGTCTGTTAGAGGACCCCTCCGACGCCAAAAAACAAATTGAGGGACTCGTTCCCGTTGAAGCGGGAGTGAAAAACATTGTTTTTGTGGATGCGTTTCACCAAGTGGTTATTGAAGCGGACAAACCTGGGCTTGTGATAGGGAAAGGGGGGGAAACGAGCAAGAGCATCGTACTCAAAACAGGATGGACTCCTAAAATTCTCCGCGCTCCAACGAGCGACAGCGAATTTCTCACGGGAATACGGTATCACTTAAACAAACACGCAAACGAGAGAAAAAAGTTTTTGCAGGAGGTGGCCCAGCGAATTTACCGGAAGAAAACCTCCAAGCACGATTGGATTCGCTTAACCGGATTGGGGGCTTTTAGGGAAATAGGAAGAAGCTGCATGCTTGTAGATACGCCCTTATCCAAAGTAATGATGGATTGCGGAACCAATTTCTCCAAAAAAGACGACCCATATCCCTATCTTGATGCGCTCAACTTCCCCTTGTCCGAATTGGATGCATTGGTCATTTCGCACGCCCACACCGACCATCAGGGATTTGCGCCCTATTTGTACCGAATGGGATACCAAGGGCCGTTGTACTGCACCGAACCCACGCGCGATTTGATGGTTTTGTTACAATTCGATTACGTGGATGTAGCCATCAAGCAGGGAAACGAACCCCCGTACACGGAAAAGGATGTAAAGGAATTGCTGAAACACGTCATTGTGCGCGATTACCGCGAGGTCACGGACATCACTTCCGACATGCGCCTCACTTTTTTCAATGCTTCCCACATTTTAGGAAGCTCGTGCGTGCATTTGCACGT
Organism: Nitrososphaerota archaeon; assembly: GCA_020053155.1. Classification (GTDB taxonomy): domain Archaea; phylum Iainarchaeota; class Iainarchaeia; order Iainarchaeales; family VGJJ01; genus VGJJ01. The sequence continues at coordinate 276 of JAGVNS010000138.1, read as the reverse complement.
GGGGGAGGGAGGGCACAACATCGTGTACTCGGCCGACATGAAATACGGGTCCACGCGTCTGTTTGATACGATGGATTTGAACTATCCTAGAGTGGAAACCCTCATTCTCGAATCCACCTACAGCGGGGAAAATGATTTTCAACCCCCACGAGAGGCCGATGACCAGCGCTTGCTCGAAATCATTACCGAAACACTCGGGAAAGGGGGAAACGTCCTCATACCCGTATTTGCCATTGGAAGGGGGCAGGAAGTGGCGTTAGTGATTGAAGATTTTTT
>JAGVNS010000068.1 GCA_020053155.1 Nitrososphaerota archaeon | reverse complement strand
TATACGCTGGCATCCGTCCGCAATCCCGCAGAAGTGGAAGAATTGAAAAAGAGCGGAAACTTCTTTCTCATTTTTGTCGATGCCCCCCTAGAAATTCGGTTTGAGCGTGCTAAAAAAAGAAATCGCGAACAAGAACCCCAAACGCTCGAAGCGTTCAAAGAAATGGAGTTACGCGAGTATTCAAACGTCAACGCGGCAGGGCAGCAACTATTGAAGGTAAAGGAAATGGCTGACTTTGTGGTTGTCAATGATGGGACAATAGAATCATTCTACGAAAAAACAGACGATTTTTTGGACAAACTCCACTATGTATACCGACGCCCCTCCTGGGACGAATATTTCATTGAACTCACTCACACCGTTGCCAAGCGTGCCACTTGTGATAGGGGACGAAGCGGGTGCGTCATCGTCCGTGACAAACACATTTTGACCACGGGGTATGTGGGCTCTCCTCCCGGCATGTCTCACTGCGATGAAGCGGGTCATCAGATGAAAAAAATGGTTCATGAAGACGGGAAAGAGACGTGGCATTGCGTGCGCACGATTCACGCTGAACAAAATGCCATTTTGCAAGCGGCGCAACAAGGGATCTCTCTCAAAGGGGCTACTCTTTATTGCAAGATGACCCCGTGCCGGGTTTGTTCCATGCTCATTGTAGGGGTTGGCATCTCTCGCGTGGTGTGCGAAAAGAAATATCATGCAGGGGCGGAAAGCGAGTGCATATTTGAAAATGCGGAGGTATCGCTCGAATTTGTGACTCCCATGGTGGAAAAATACAAAAAACAGTAATCCAACAGGGTATTATACCTTTTGTCTTTAGGTATCATCTATGATTTTGTCCGACGCCGAAATTAGGAAGTTGGTGGAGGAAGGAGCGATTTACGTTCCAACCGACACGCACACGATTGAGATGGATTTGCAATTGGGTCCCACTTCCCTTGATTTGCGTCTGGGTCCTGAAATCCTGTTGTTTGACAATCATGCCATGCGCATCATCGATTTGAATGAAAAACAACCCCCGCGCATGCGCCGAATTCAAGTGGATGAAAAAGAAGGGTTTGTGTTACACCCAAGTGAATTAGTGTTGGGTACCACCATCGAAGCCGTCAAAATCCCTCTCGATTTGGTGGGAAGGGTGGGAGGAAGAAGCTCCCTGGGACGATTGGGGTTAAGCGTGCAAACGGATGCGGGAATCATCGACCCCGGTTTTGAAGGGCAAATAAACTTACAAATACACAATTTGAGTCGGCAGCCCTTGCTTCTACGCCCCTATCAACGTATTTGTCAATTGTACTTCATGCGCATGAGCCAACCCCCGGAAACGCCTTATTACAAAAAAACGGATGCCAAATACCACGGACAATTTGGCCCCGTCCCCAGTCGAATATCCAAAGAACAACGGCGAATAGACCCCGCTCTTTAACCCACCCATTATAAACCTTTTTTTACCCATTTCGTTCGTGCCGCTGGGCCCGCATTGGATTTAACTCCGATTCTGGCTGTACACTCATTACGGGGAATAGAAAAGTATGGACGAAAAAACACAATTACGAACTCCCATCATTGCCGTTTTAGGGCACGTTGATTGCGGAAAAACATCTTTCCTTGATGCCATCCGCTCCACCAACCTCGCGGCGAAAGAAGCGGGTTTCATTACCCAACACATTGGGGCGACAGAAATACCATTGGAAACGGTTCAGAAAATTGCTGGGGATCTAATCCAAAAGTTCGGTTTTACGCTTTCCATTCCAGGACTTTTATTCATTGACACGCCCGGTCATGAAGCGTTTACCAATTTACGTGAACGGGGAAGCAGCATTGCGGATTTGGCCGTGCTGATGGTGGACGTCAACAAAGGGTTGCAGGCCCAAACCAAAGAAGCCATTACCATTCTGCGCGATTACAAAGTTCCCTTTGTGGTTTGTCTGAGCAAAATTGACACGGTGGAAGGGTATGAGTCCGTTTCGGGCTCATTTTTAGCTAACCAAACGAATCAAGATGAAGCATCCAAAAAAAGACTGGATGATAAGCTGTATATTATTGTGGGCCAATTGTTTGAAAGCGGTTTTCAGAGCGAGCGCTTTGACCGCGTGCATGATACTACGAAAGAATTGGCCATCATTCCCACTTCCGCGAAAACAGGCGAAGGGCTGCCCGAGACCCTTGTTTTTTTAGCCGGACTCGCGCAAAAATTTTTGGAAAAAAACCTCAAGGTGCGGGGAGAAAGCCCTGGAAAAGGAACCCTGTTAGAAGTGCGCGATGAAAAAGGGTTGGGAACCACGATTGACGTCATTCTCTATGATGGCATGTTGAGAGTGGGAGACCCGTTTGTGGTGGCGGGGAAGAACGGGGTCATTCAAAGCAAAATTCGCGTACTCTTGAGACCTAATACGATTATGGACATTCGCCTGAATGAAAAGTGGACGCAAGTAAAAGAGATTCACGCCGCGGCTGGAATCAAAATTTCCGCTCCGGGATTGGAGCAAGCCCTGGCCGGCAGTCCTTTTTTAGTCGTGAAGACGGGAAAAGAAGCTCAGCAGATTGAGCACGAAGTAAACCAACTCAAGGTTGAGTCGCAAACGCTTGGGGTTGTACTGAAAACAGATACGCTGGGAAGTTTAGAAGCACTCCTCAAATTATTCGAATCGCATAAAATTCCAATTCGCCGCGCGGATGTGGGGGAAATAACCAAGCGCGATATTATGGAAGCGGCGGCTGTTCATTCCAAAGACCCGTTTTTGGGAGTCATTTTTGCATTCAACGTTACTATAGTCGAACCATTGCGCAAGGACGCGCAGTTTTCAAACGTCAAATTGTTTGAAAGCAACATTGTGTACGCATTAACGGAAGACTATTCGAAATGGGTCGAGCAAGAGAAAGCGGCCCAGCAAAAAGAACTTTTGGCAAAGGCCATTCTTCCCTGTCAATTCAAACTCCTTCCCGGCTTTGTTTTTCGAAATTCAAAACCCGCGATTGTAGGGGTGCGCATTCTGGAAGGACGATTAAAAGTAAATGCGGAAGTGCTCAATGCAAAAGGGGAATCATTGGGCCGCGTGCAGAACATTCAAGTGGACAAAGATTCAGTGAGCGAGGCGAAAACAAATCAAGAAGTTGCCGTTTCCATTAGTAACGGGGTGATGGGAAGAAGTTTGTTTGAAAATGACGTGCTTTACACCAAAATAACCCCCGGAATGACCGTCTTGTTGAAAAAAATAAACATGAGTGAGGGAGAGAAAATCCTCCTGGCCAAAATAATGGCGTTACAGTCTATCACAGACACACCTACTGGAGGAATAAACGAATGAATATTGTGGTATCGGATCCCAAAACAAGGAAAGCGTATGCTAAGAAATTAGAGAGCACGCCCTTCATTGGAAAGAAGATTGGGCAAGAGGTTGATTTGTCCGAAGTTGGATTAGAGGGGTACAAAGGAATTGTTACGGGGGGGAGCGACAAGACGGGCACCCCCATGCGTACCAATTTTCCAGGAACGGCTCGAAAAAAACTTTTAATATACCCAGGAGTTGGGTTCAAAAAAGGAGAAAAAGGGGAGCGACGCAAACGGCCGTTGCGCGGAAACACCATTGCAAGCGACATTCACCAAGTGAACATCAAAGTCACACACGCAGGAAGTAAAAGCTTGGACGAATTATTGCCGCAAACGCCAAAAGAAAAGAAGGAGGAGAAGCCGTAGTTGGGAGTGCCTTTAAAGAAGCTTTCCGCCACGAAACTCTATACCTATGCCACGCACTAAAAAAGTAGGGGGGGATGAAACACCCGTTGTTTCTTCCGCATTGCCTGACTCACCAGCGCCCAAAAAAAAAGGGCGAATTAAAAAAACAAG
>JAGVNS010000037.1 GCA_020053155.1 Nitrososphaerota archaeon | reverse complement strand
TGCGGAGAAAGGAACGGTTGATTCATAGGCGTGGGCTTGAACCGACATGACGATAACCAACAAACCCAATACAACCAAGAATGAGTGCAACGGATTCCGCAGGATGGGATGAATGAGCGGGTTTTCCAGTACCTTCACCTTCATGGATTTGGGAACCGGCCATCGTTGTCGGGGGGTATCAGACATTGTTTTCACCTCTTTGCGGTTTTTTACTGCAATGAATTTATTTGCTCACCCATGCGGGAGTTTTGGGGGTGAATTTTGAAAAAATCCACCATCCAATCAACACCAGCACAACCACAAGACCAATGGCTGCCGCCTTTTCTCCCGCAAAGGGAACCAAGCCCGTCAATCCAGACAAAAACCCTCTCTGCTCAACAATCACTGTAAATGAAACGCTGGTACTGGCGTTGGGAGATTCCATCACTAGAATGGGGCTATAGGCTCCGGCATTGGTTTGATTACCCGCAACAAGGGTAAAGTGAAGCGTTTTGGTTTGGTGCGGGGCCACTGTTTCATTTTGCTCCGCAATTAATACCAATCCGCTGCCTTTCACTCCCACCAGTTTGTAATGGATGCCCAAAATGGAGGCATCTGTGGGGTTTTCCACGATCACGTCAAATTCCTTTTTCTCTCCCGCACCCAGCGTAAACGCTTCGGGAGCGCTCACCACTTCAATAATTGAAACGATGGTACTGGTAGGGGAAAGAACGTCAAACGACAAGGGAATGGTGCGCACGGGCGTACCATTGACCAGTATCTCATTGTTCACGCTCACGATGGGGGCGTCGCTTTCCACGCTCACGCTCAACGTAATAACGGCTGATTTACCTGCTGTAATGGTAGCACTATCGGAGCTGAATGAAAAATCAACCCCCGGAATTCCGGATTGCATTCCAAACGAAACGGTTTGGGACAAATCCCCCTTGTTATGCACCACAAATGAAAGGGACTTTGTTTGTCCTTTCACTATTTCGTAAATGGTCGTGGCGGATTCGGCTTCAATGTAATCCACGGGAAGAACTTTCATGGTAGTGGATTGGAAAGTTGAATACCCCGAAGCCGTGGCCGTAATTTCAACCGCATGCGTTCCTGCAGGCGTGCTCAAATTGGGTTTGACCATCAAGTCAACCGTAAGCGTTTCAAACGGACCCAGCGTCAATGAAATGGGGGTGATTGGAATCACCGAAGAAACAAACACGTCCACTTCCTGCTTGGTTTTGGTGACGTTTTTCAACGTAATGGGAAACAGCGTGGTTTGGAGTTTGGTCAAATCCTTGGGCTTTTTGGGCAATGTCAAGGAAATGGTTTTTTCGGGCAAAATGGGGCAGTCCTTTACACTAACGCTAAATGGACGAGCCACAATAATGTCGTCATTCTCTATGAGAACGGTTCCCGTGTAATCCCCCACATTTTGGGGAGAGACGTTCAATTGCAATGAAAGAATTTGGGTTTTTCCAATATCTAATTCCACACTTTCCTCATCAAACGCGGGAAAGAGAATGGACTGTTCTCCATGAATAGAGACACTCGTGTCTTTTCCTGAAATGTTCTTGATGGAGACGGAAATGTCTTCCACGTACTCGCTGGCGCACACACTCTTGTCAAACGTTCCAATGGTAAAGAAGGGATTGCTCCCCACATACACGGGAATGGGAACATTGGTCACTTGTCCATCCGCGTTCACTTTCACCATGATTTCATACGTATCGTGTTGGGCATCGTCCGTACTGGTAATGTCAACCCCCACGAGGGTTGATTCGTATCCGTTCAACGTGAACTTTTTGAGCACAGGCTTGGCTTTCACAAACGGGGAATCGGAGGTGGCCGTGACCGTGATGTCATGCTCTTCAAAATCCAAATTACTCACTTCCAATGACGCGGTAAGGGTCATCCCTTCCAACATCGAAAACGATTGGGGTCCCTTCACGTTCGCCGTGAACGGAAAAGCAAAAGCTAATCCTGCGATGGCCAGAAAGGACAATACCATCATACCCATTTTTTTCATCATGTGTGTTTTCACCCCACTACCCTGTTTTTGATGCGTGCGATTAATGCAATGAACAAAACAATCGTTACGAGAATCAACACCCCATTCAACAACCCTTCACCCGAAAATGAAATGAACGAAGCCAATCCCGTTGCGGAGGCACCATCCACTCTTTGCACGGGAGCCGCATCGCCCACCACCATAGGTAATGAAACGTCTTGGAACGACCCGCCACCATTCACTCGGATGTGCGAAGAGTAGGAGTCCCCTGCCTTGGTATCCGCCGAAGGGCGAAGAAACAAGGTGATAGTCTTGAAGGATTGGGCTGGAACGGTGGCATCTTCAATCACGTCCAACACGTCCAGGGTAAATGGACCTAATGCCTCAAATGAAAACGAAATGGAATGGGTGGAAGGATTGGAAATAGTCACGGGATAGGCTACCGCGGCAGTAGGGGAGAGAATCACCTTTTCCCCCACAGGTGTCTCTACCGAAAAACCACGAACGAATGTCAAGGCAAGAAAGAAGGACAATACGAACAATACCAGTTTTACCGGGTTGGACACAAAACCACCATTCACTCATTCATGTGAATAATACAAATGGGGGGCAGGTTCTATTTAAAGACTGTGGCTGGTTTAAAATCTCCCGAGACCATGCTAGACGAATTCATAGAGGTAAATGGAATTAATGCCCAAATTCTGACGTTTGAAGGGGAAGTCTCTACATGCAAACAGGCTCAGGTTTTAGAGCAAACCACCCCCATCGTCAAAACCATCGTTTTGGCCCATGCCAAGGGTTTTGCGCTCGTTATTCTAGAGGGGTCCAAAAAAGTGAATTTTAGAAAAGTGGAAAGCGCCCTTGACACTCAAAAAGCCCGCCTAGCCACACGAGAGGAAGTGAAGCAGGTGACGGGGTATGAAGTGGGAGGAGTGCCCCCCATCAGCATCTACGGAACCCCTACCCTCATTGATGAGGGAGTGCTCACTCATGCATGGGTGTTGTGCGGGGGAGGGAATTCATTCTCCCTAC
>JAGVNS010000001.1 GCA_020053155.1 Nitrososphaerota archaeon | reverse complement strand
TATTCGGGAAGCCTGCTCATCCAGGATTTTTCTGGAGCCCACTCCCTATCCGTCCCCCTCATGGTGAATGTGCAGGGGATGAGCAGTTATTTCAATTGGGATTGGAGCCAAACAACCCTTTTCAATTCCACCATTTCAGGGTTTGGCGTTGCCAACAATGGAAACAAACCCCTGGAGGCCACCCATCTCACCATCCGAAATTGGGGAAAATGCGATTCCGTGCACAGCACGCTTACGGGAATCGTTTTGAACGGAACTACCCTGTTCACGGGAAGCGTTCAGGATGGAAACCAGATTGACGTGGTCGATTTTTCCCTGCCGGTATTGACCAGCTGGTCGAACAACGATTTGACGTTCAACGGGACTATCAACGATGAGAACGAGTCGTTTATCGCGGATGTGAATTTCAGTGACGGGACGGATTACACCTCTCCCGTGTTTGCACCGGGGGGTTTGTGCAACATTGACACCAATGCCCCGGCCAAAGTAAATGACTTAAGGGGTATTCCGGGACCCGAACCCGGAAGTGTCGTTCTTACATTTACGTATCCGGGAGATGACCAAAATAAGGGAACGGCCACCAATGCTATTTTCAAATTTAGCAGACAAGATATGGCGGATGACACCTCGTTCAATGCCGCGACCACCATTCCTTTTTCGGGACCCTTTTTACAGGGGGGGAGCGCGGGAAGTTTGTTAGTCACCGATATGAATGTGGGATACACGTATCAGTTTGCGGTAAAATTTATGGATGAAAATGAAAATGCAAGTTCTATTTCCAATCGGCCGGTGGCACGACCGTGGAACTCTTTTCTTTTTTCTGGGAATGATTTTAATTTTGATAACATGGCATGGTCGTACGCGCTTGTAAGTACCAAGCCGGATGTAAATGAATTCAAACTGAAAAATTTAGCAACGGATGCAAGCATTTCGCGTCAAATTGTGCTGCGAATAGTGACCAATACTAAAACATGGATTACCGCCCTGGATTTTAATTCTACCGATTTAAATCGTCTTCGAATTTGGTACCCTACCAATGGATATGTAGGAGTGCCCTCCGTCGCCCCGCAATATGATAAAAATGTGACCGGTCAAGCCATTTCATCCACTCTGGACCTTCTTCGCGCGTCCCTCATTCCGAGTACGTATCGGTATGATAACTCGTCTATCTCTATTACGCAGCCTAACAATTTGTATTTGGACATATTCTATGGGTTTACGGACATGAATTTGGTGTTTGACATGACTTCCGATAGCCCATTGATCGCGCCCGAACCGTAAGTCCCCCCATCGTCTTTTGTGCAAGGTTTTAAGGGGGAAACACGTTCTTTTCCTTCATGTCTCCCCGCGCCCAGACGAGTGTAGAATTGCTTATCGTCCTTGCCCTTTCATTGATTATCTTGGGTGTGCTGGTGAATTTCACGACCCAATCATTGCAGAACATCCAGAAAGAACAATCGGTCCGATTGGCGCAGGAATCCCTTTCCACACTCACAACGGCTGTCAATCAGACCTATCGCGATGGCGAGGGAACGATACGCTATGTTATGGTGGAATGGCCCCCGGGTCTGGATGCGAACACGGCCATGCTTCAGAATCATTCCATTTCCCTCTCCGTGTATGACACCAATGTCATGTCATTTACCATCCCAGTAATCGCAGGGAGCCTGCCCACCATTCCTGGGAGTCATCGGGTCAAACTCACGGCGACTCCAGAGGGGGTGACGATGGGACTCCTTTTCCTTTCCCCCCATGTTTCGTCCATTTACCTGCCCATGGCACAGGATTCCAATGGAAGTTTTAACGTCATCATTACCAATTTTGGAGGAGAAACCGCAAACGTGACGGCGGCTCCTACTTGGACGCACACTCAAGTCGGGGCGAGCGTTCATCCCAGCACGGGAACCCTTTTCCCGGGGGGGGAATGGGCATTCGATTTCAATGCAAACTCCACCTCCTCTGCGACCGGTAACTATGCGGGATATGTGACGGTCAACGCATCCTTCTCTGGGGGAATGGAAAGCCTTTCCATCCCCGTGAACGTGGAGGTCTATCCCACGTCCGCAAGCCTTCTTTCCGTTTTCCCTAACCCCATTTCATTGAACACGTTCAACAACGATACGAATACGGCCGGGTTGCAAGTGTGCAATAATGGAGAGACTGCAATCAAAACGATATCGTTCTCCCCAAACCCGGGGGGGAGCGGGAATTGGGTGCAGGGAATTTCGACCCTTTCCGAGCTGGGGGGGAAATCCTGTACCGCCGTCAATTTTACGGTGGTCGTGCCCAGTGGGACAAACCCGGGAACGTATGGAGGGGTACTCCTCGCAGCGGACTTTACGGGGGCCAACACCCAGGTCGTGCCCTTCACCGTGAACGTGCAGGGAATGAGTACCCTGTTTCAATGGAATTGGAACTCGGCTTCCTTCAATCCTCAAACCATTACGGGTTTCCAATTATCCAACATAGGAAGCAAAGTCATTCGCGTCAGCGAGTTGACGATGCAGAAATGGTGGTCGTGCGATTCGGCGCACAGCGATTTGAATGGTTTCCGTGCGGATGGAAACATGGTATTCAGCGGGAGCGTGTCCGATGGGAACGTGGCGGATGTGACGGATTTCAACGTAAATGCCAACACCACGCTCTCCAACAATACGTTGTATTTTACCAATGCCATCCATGATGAGAATGAACAGTTTCAAGCCATGGTGGGATTCTACGATGGGACGGAATACACTAGTACCGTGTATGGGGGAGAAGGGTGCGTGTTTGATACAACCGCTCCCTCGAATGTGAGTGATTTGGAGGCGTTGGCCGGACCCGTTCCAGGGAGTATCCTCCTGCAATTCACTTTTCCGGGGGACGATAACGCTTCGGGAACGGCGACAAACGTTCTTTTCAAATACACCCAAAATCAGGATGCCAACAACCCAGGTGTATGGGCAGGCAGCACCCTCATCCCTTTTTCGGGGGACATGAATGCGGGGGGGACGCAGGGCAGTATAATGGTAAATGACTTGAACGTGGGAGTCGATTATTATTTTAACGCGGTTTTCTATGATGAAAAGGACCACAACAGCGGGCTTTCCAACATCTCCAAGGGAAGGGCATGGAACCGCTTTGATTATTCCAACGGTGATTTTAACATCGTCAACTTTGCCCACTCTCTTACAACGAGCCCCCCCTCCGGAACACCTGGGGACGTGAACCAGTTTTTGGTCTCCAACTTCCAGACTAGCGGGGGGGCGGACAAGAACATGGTGTTCCGCATCAAGGATGATTCCAACACGCTCAACACGTGGTTTATGGCCCTGGACATCCAGAATACCACCCTCACGCGCATCCGAATATGGTACCCGTTATCCTCCCAGGAAGGAGTTCCAAGCGCCCGCTCAACGTTCACCAAAACGGTTTCCCAATCCATTTCGTCTGGAATCGATTTGCTGGACTCAATACTAGTAAGTAGCGAATACAGGTTTGGGGGAAACAAGGTCACGCTGTCCAGGCCCAACCATCTCTACCTCAATCATTTGGTGGGCATCACTGATTTCAATCTGTCCTTCGACTTGAATGAAACGCAGTAT
>JAGVNS010000002.1 GCA_020053155.1 Nitrososphaerota archaeon | reverse complement strand
GGAAATCGTTCCGGGACTCAACAAAGTGGTGCTGACGCTATCCGATTCAACCAACGTCGTTGAATTCACGTTCAACTATTCCAATGGAAGCCTGTTCAACGGCACGCTATTGGTCGAGGATACGGGAGGGGGGACTCTTTTCGATGGCAGCTTAACGGATGGAAAGGCCAACGTGTTGGTGGGGTCGCTGGAGAGCACGGTGCACATGACCGCGAAATCGTTGGAAGGAAAAACGTATACGCAAACCATTGCCATTGCAGGACGAACAAACGTGGGGGTGGTAGTGGATGCAGTCTCAACGAATCCTACCGATTCCCCCGCGCTCCATTATTTGGGATTGTTTAACGCGAATGGGGAGCCCGTCCCCGGACTTTCTCCCGACCAAGAAGCATTTGCCCGATTCCAAATAGAATGGCCGGCGAACACAACCAAAGGGGGATTGCTCGTGCGCGTGGGGCCCGACGTCGTGAGCCTAGTGGATTCGCAATACGTGGGAATTATAGGCGTGAATGCGGATGCGGAAACGATTGCATACGGCAGGAGTTGGACCCCCCTCCCAAAACCAGGGAATGAAACCAAAGATAGGAAAACGCCTGGAAAGCCGGGCAGTCTGTCCAAGTGGGTTGAAATCATTCAGAATAATCTGGGGGGAACGAGCATTATTGACGTGCGCCTGAAAGCGAGACCCGGCACCCCCATAGGGAATCAGGACATCCAGTATCGCGCGTTCGCCGAAATGGGAAATGGTTTGGCACGAACTCCCACGGACTCCGAATTGGGAAGCAGCAATTACACCAAAGAAAAATCGGGATTGTATGCGCAAGTTCTCAAGCAGAGCATGCCCGTATATGACGTCCTTCCCCTCTGTCAAAACGGAATCTGCGCCAGCGTTTCGTTTGTGGATGAGGATGGACGCTTCTACCCCATTGGCAATTTTCAAGCAGTGAGGGAGAAACTCTATGCGCTGCACGTGACTCTGCTTCCCGGACTGGTGCAAGGAAGCGACCCCATTCCCACCATCAAAGAGGGATTGGTGTCCAACGCCCTCATTGCCACGAGTAAAGTCAGTACTCTCATTAAAGCCCAAACCAATCCCCAAGCACCCCTGCTGGTTTTCACCAAAACGGAGTTGAGTCCGTTCGGAAAATTAGAGGATACGGGAAAGAAAGACACCAGTGCCAGTGTCACGTTGCCCCTACTCGATCCCCAATTGGGGGGAAGTGCGCGATTGCAGTTTTTGCCCGAGGAATTGGGGCAAACCACGATAGAGCTCCAAATACTATCCAACAGCGCCAGCTGGAACCAAACCCTTCCATTGGAAATAACGGAAGCAAAATTGTTGAGCGTGGTAATGCCGGACCAAGTGAATCCAAACGAGCCCTTTTCCATGACCATTACGGATGCGGACGGAAACCCCATTACGGATGCATTGATCACGCTTACCACGCCGGATGAAAAATTCGTGGCCAGCATCAAAGGGAAAAACCTTCCCGGGAGGGGAGAGAGTGGGAAGTATCTCTTTGACAAGAGTCTGGACCCGGGTCTGTACAACGTTAACGTGAGCGTTCCCGGATACGTGGATTTCCAAGACACGCTCGCGGTAGGATTGAACAGCCCATTGAGTTTGGATGACAAAATAGAGGTACACATTCCCTTTGGGCAAACGCAAGTCACTCAAAACGTGAGCGTGACCAATAACACCCAATACCCCATTTCCAACGTCACGGGGGAATACTTAACATTTGAAAACTTTCCCGACACGTTGAGCGTGGAAATCACCCCCATCCCACTCATTCCCCCCAAAGGGAAAGCGAGTTTGGGAATTACCGCACACTACACAGGAGATGTGGCGGATCAGAGCGTGCGAATGGGCAGCGGCACGTTGAACGTGCGCGGAGAAATAAACGACAAAATTCCAGTTGGAAAGACCAGCACGCTTTCAATCGTGTACAATCGACAGCTCGATCCATCCTGCATCACTTTCAACAAGGACCGCATCAGCGTAACGTGGATGGGGGAAAACCAACCCTATGGAAACCTATATGATGGGGGAGGGCAGTATAACGACGGATCATACTTCGGAACCAATTATGGATCCAACCCCAATAATTACACTTCGGGAGGGGGATACAATGATTACGGGTACAATTCAGGCGGGTCGTATCGCAATGCCGAAACCAAACGCGTCAACGTGAAAGTCAAGAACAACTGCGGACAGGAGTTGCTGCTCATTCCGGGAGTGAGTACGGCCAATGGACAATTGGAGATTGACGGATTGAAAATTGCGGCCGTGGATTCGCAATTGAAGCTCGGCCAGGGGGATGAGAAACAAGTGGACTTTACCCTTTCGAACGATTTGTTCCGCGCTGGAAATCCTTCCCAATACAATGGGGGTTTTTACTCAGGATTTGGAGGGGGAAATGGAGGATTATTTGGAGGGGGATATAGTGGATTTGCAGGATATGGTGGAATAGGGGGCGGGTATCCGTTTGCCAATTACGCACTCACGTTCAACGCGCCCCAACTCAGCGCCAGCATTCCATTGGACATTTCATTCTGGGACCGCTCGCAAGCCATCCAAACGCCCTTATCGGTAGAGCTCATGCTCATCAAAACGGGCAGCGCCAAAGCCACGGACCGCGTTATCATTCCCATCACCAATGCGGGAGTCACCCCCATCTATGACATTCGGGCCACGCTGGAAGGGCAAGAACCCAACGGGGTGGATTTGAAAATAGAGAATGGGCACCCCTACTCACAGACCGTGAACGCGGTTAATGATTCCTATGCCGGAGCGAATTATCAGGGCGGATATTTCGATTCACAAAATGCCTTGATGCCGGGACAAGAACTATATCCCCCCCTCGCGATCGTAGGAGAGAGTTCGACGGAGGAACAAGGATTTCACACGCAACGATTGCACGTGACAGGAAGGGTCGAAGGAAGGCGCGTCTCGTTGAGGGACGTGGACGTGTACATACGCACGGGGTCCTCCTCCTGTCTCGAAGTGCGGGCGGATTACACTCCCATCAGCTACATTTCGTCTGAACTATCTGGAACGATATCCAAGCGCGTGACTCTTTCCAACAAGTGTTTGGAACCCGTGCGCATTACCCAAATCAACCCGGACAACGTTTCGGGAAACGCGCTTTCCATCCTTTCCTCGGAGGGAAGCGACACCCTGGAAAAGGACCAGGAGGGAGTGTTCAACCTCACTCTGACCAAGGAAAATCCATACAAGGACACGTTCTCGTTGACCATAAAAGGAATCCTCATTCTTACCCAAAAACAAGTGGAGTCGAACCCCTTGTCCATTGAAATCGCTCTGGGTGCAGATGAGTTGGAGCGAGAGAATTCAACCAACCCTGTCACGGTCAACATTTGCGAGGGGGGGCAAATGACCATTCGGTATCCCCTGCTCGCCCAAAAGAATGAGTGCTCCCAAGCGTATTGCGACGCGGAACAATCCAGCAACATGCTCGCCAATGCCATTGAACAACAGGTCGCCAAAGCCGTCCAACTCATGCAGGCCAAAAAGAACGATGTCCCGTCATTCAAAAATTGTGATTTAACTAAACGATACTGCACATTCTCCCAGCTCGGAATAAAGAGCGGAAACATCGATTTGTATCTGCAGCACGACGCCTTGACCCCTGACATTCTCCAATACGTCCTGCGCGATGGTACCTATCCCCGGCTCTCCAGCATGACGGCAGAATCCTTTCCCGAATTGGCCGGGGAAAATTCGGACGAATCATTCATCCAGCGATTGGGCACCGGGTTGGGCAACAAGGTTTATGTGCCAGACATTCAGGGGTGCGGAAAATATGGCGTTTCCATTCTGGGGAGCGTAGAAATAGTCGCCAACCAATTCTTACCGAATGCCATCAACATAGGAGTAAAGCTTGTCTCTCCCCGCCAAAAAACAGCCGAATGCCAGGACAAAATATACAACGCCTCCAACTTCCTTCCCAAAGACAGGTCGCTGACGGCGAACAATGACAAACGAACATTGCTTGGATTAGTGGAATATGGGAACGATTCTCTCCAAGAGCCTGCCCAGCAACTCGCTCAAACCATTTTCGGAAACATTGAGCGAGCGGTTCCCAACACGGGAAGCAACCGCATGGATTTGCAAGCCGGAAACTTAGCGGAGAGCGTGGTGGAATTGACGCTTGACAAGAGTACGCATGGGGATGGAGCGAAGCGCATCATTACAACCATTCGTCAAAGTGGGAACACCCTTCCCAAAGAAGCCGTAATAGAAGCCGGAAAGATAATTACTCATTTGGGAAAGAACGTGAATGGGTGCATCACCAAAGATGAGCAGACGTGGAGAATCAAAGCCGTGAAAGACGTGGGAAAATTCACGTATGAGGGATGCATACTTCCGGGGGCGAGTGAAGGGGGATTAGTGGTACGACCCACTTTGACGTGCTGCGAACTCCAAACCAAATCCTCGGGGGCGGGGGACGTCTCCTATACCCTCGACCCGCACGGAAACAATCCATTGGATGGGCTGGTGAAACTGGATTTGTACGAAAAGAGAGTAGCGGGAGCCAATTCTCAATTCCCTCAACCAGGGAGTCCCATTTCATATGGGAGCCCATACCCATTCGCTTTCAATTCCAAAAACCAAGTGTATCAGAAAGAATTGGTGATGTGCGCCACCGCGGATGCGCGCACGCAACATTTGGCCAACCGCGCCCAAGTGCAAACCAGTGCCACCCGGGAATTGGACGGCACGAAAGCGGGTCCCCTTACGCTGGAATTGCGCACGTGCACATTGGATGCGGATGATGCATTGGCCAAAGCGTATGAGAAAGGAGAAGGAGTGTGGTATTCAACCGTTGATTGGGAAGACAACGTAAGCAGCAAGACGCTCACGCAAGCCATTCAGGAGGCCGTGGAGGG
Organism: Nitrososphaerota archaeon; assembly: GCA_020053155.1. Taxonomy (GTDB): domain Archaea; phylum Iainarchaeota; class Iainarchaeia; order Iainarchaeales; family VGJJ01; genus VGJJ01. The sequence continues at coordinate 3,077 of JAGVNS010000002.1, read as the reverse complement.
AGAGAAAACCCCGGATGCCTTTTTCGCGTACAAGGACCAGGGAATTCTCGCGAGCGACAATCCCGTGTACCAGGAAAAATTGGGAGAGAAAAAACTCGAGGCGGTGGCAACCTTTACGGGGGCCTGTTTTGGGGCGTGCGGCCTATGCTACCTTGGAATAGGGGTTGCATCATTAGGCACTCTTGCCACCACGTGGCCGTCCGGGGCATTGGATTGCGCCATTACCTGCGGAGCAGGCGGAGCCATGGGGGTATATGAAGTGGTTAAAGACAACGCGGAAGGCGTTCCAGTCGTTGGAACAGCCGTAGATTGGACCGAAGCCACGTATGGAAAAGGCCGGGACTTTGCCACTTCAGCATTGCCGGGAGGAGAAATCAACGAACCTGCCAATTCGGCATTGTTCACCACTGAAACAGCCAGCATTACCAAGAGCCTATTGAAGCCCGCCGCGCAGGGTAAGAAATCGGTACTTACCTATGTAGACCCCCAAGCCGCCATTGCCAAAGAGGATTTGGCATTTTTGGAAAGAATAGCGGAGAATGTAGACGCAAAAGTCAAAGCCAACAAACAGGTGGCCGATGATTACTTGAAAATGTGGACTCCCAAACCCGTGCCCGTTGCAACCCCCCCTCCCTCGCCCGGCTCCCCAGTCACTGTCATTGTACATCCCCCTTCCCCACTGACCCCACCCGCTGGGACACTCCCCGGAGCCACTCCAACTGGTCCTGCGACCTTTTCGGGGCCAGCGAACCCTCCTTCCCAACCTTTACGTACGCAAGCCAAAAACAAGGTGGAGTTGTTTGAAACTGAAAAACAAGAATTAGTGGATGGATTTCAAAAATTAAGAGACAAGTATGGAAACAAGGCCAGCAAGGATTTCAATCCCAACTTCAAGGTGAGCGAATTTGACGATTTAGAACGTCAATTGAAAGACCCCCTCAATAACTTGACGCGCGAATTTGGCGACTCCGCAGTGGGTATGCGGTATCGCATTGGAAGGGGATTCGACGTTCCCCTGCGAACGGGACAAATAACGGCGTACACGAATAAAGTAAAAAATGTGGCCGGAGAAGCCATTGGGAAAGGGTTGAAAGTGGAAATTCCCAAAAATGTTTTCCAACGCAAGCCATTCAAGAAAGGCGCCGCCTTCACTCGCGGATTATTGTGCGGGGGTGCGGGAGGAATGGCAGGGTATTCGGCCTACCAATCCATTCTCCGCACTGAAATAGAAAACAAGATTACATTGGATGCGGGAAGCCCCAACGTCATCGACCCCGCGACGAGCAGTTTGATATTCGAGAAAGGACAGACCTACCAATTCATCATCAGCCCCCAGGAAGGGGCAGGAAAGAGTAGAAAAATAAGCATTGATATTGTTTCCCCTGACACGCAAGTGAATCCAGCTGCGTGGCTGGATGACTGCAACCAAAAGTAAAAAAGGGTTGAGTGCCTGAACAATGCACATGCTTCAACAAAATGTTTCAATGGTTTCGCAGAGGGGATTCACCCTCTACACGGCGTTACTGTCATTCATCCTCATCCTTCTCGCAGGACTGCTCGTCAACACCATGATTAACGCCGAAAAAATATCCAACCAAGTCATATTGGAAGTGGAGGCGCAATCCCGCATGCAGAGTTTGGCCGATTTGACGCGCGCAGATGCGCTGCAGGTGGTGAATTATGGAATACGGAACGCCATTGAGGATTATACGCAGGACAGCGACAACGCGTACCCGTACTCCGCCACATCCGATTGGGAGAAAGTCAAAATAGACTTCTCCAAATTCTTTTTCGGGGGACCCACGAGCAGTTCCCTTGCAACGAGGATTGCATCCAACTTATATGTCATCGTCCAATCCCAACCCAGGCAAATTTTAGGGTACACTATCACCGTGAAAGGGGGAACGCTCCCCCAACTCACGAGCGCCTTCCGCGAAGTGTTGTTCAAAAACGCGGGGGCGGGAGACGATTTTTTGAAGGTGGTGAACTGCCCCATTGACAAGGGACCTGAATCCTGCGTGGGAACGTTTTACGTGAATCTCGATTTTTCAACATTGGATGATGAAACGTATGAGGCCCTGCCCTCCATTCACGTGTATGATTCAACGACGAGCCGGGAGCTGGTGGAGCCGGTAATACCAAGAGGAAAATTCCGCATCTATGTTCCCCTGCGCATTTTCCGCGCGTTACGGTATGCTCATGACATCGCGCAGGGACCGTTGTCCGGTGGCGCGGGACTGCTCAGCCCCCAATTTCACGACAGTTTGGGAAATCTGGGCGTTGGAATGTGCGATTCCGTGGATACGAGCGTCACTCCAAGCGTGGAAAACTGCGCATACCGCACCATGCCTTTTACGGAAGCATCTCCTTCTTTTGTGGGACCGGAGCCTCCTCTTTTTCCCATTCAGGGAGGGAATCTCTGCCCCGCTGAAAATGCGCCCATTGGAATTTTCGAATCCTTGCTTCCCAAGGACGTTCCACTTTATTGCGATGACATCGCGGACGATATTGGATTGTGCACGTCAGGGATGCCCGTTCTGGACCCGAGCGGGAATCCGGTGACGTATGACCCCTCGGATGCCCTGGACCGAACCAAGGCGCTAAGCAATCTTGTCTCGGGAATCATCAACTATCAAGTCACCGTATCATTGGTGTGCGACCCTGCTTCTCCCCCCAACCCAAACTGCATTCCCCAAACAACCGATTTCAAAATTCTCACGGACAATTTGCAGATAGCGCCGCACGTTCAAGGGTTTCCCAGCAAGCAAATACTCGTCGCGGGAATAGACGCTTCCCCTTCAACCGCGTACTGCACTAAACTCACGGAAACGAACGTCACGCTCTCGTTTGAGGAGTGGAACGACAATTATATCGTCGTTGATTCGGGTCCCTATTCGAGAAAACCCTTGACCTATAACGTGCACATCGTAGATTCGTTCGCCAAGGACGCGGTTGCGAATCCCAACGACCTTCCCGCGTGCGTGAGTTATTGTCTGGAAGACGTGTCCATCAATGGAATTCTTTCTACGTTCGTTTTCGGCCCCGATTTTGCAACGGACCTTTCCTCCTGCCAAAAG
>JAGVNS010000042.1 GCA_020053155.1 Nitrososphaerota archaeon | reverse complement strand
TGAGAACCACTCCCCCAATCAGGAGCAAATATTCGAGTGCCTCCTGACCTTTTCCCGAGCGAAAACAACGGTTTGGGGGAGACATGCCATGCTTGGGGGAAGGGTCTTTTTATTGGTTTTCACCCCTTTATTTCAATTATTGGGCAAGTAGCGCAACGGTAGCGCGTCCGCTTCGCATGCGGGAGGCTGGGGGTTCGAATCCCCCCTTGTCCATAGCCAGTTTCGGCTGGCTACTGCGAGGGACTACATTTGCGGGATTTGACACTCCCGCAGTAGGCCGATAACGTATGACACAAACAATCGTATGGTCTGATTTCGAAAAAGTGGATATTCGTGCCGGCACCATTGTTAAAGTGGAGGATTTTCCACTTGCCAGAAAACCCGCCTACAAATTGTGGATTGACTTTGGAAAGGAAATAGGAATTAAGCCCTCTAGCGCGCAACTGACAAAACTATATTCAAAGGGGGATTTGCTAGGTAAGCAAGTGGTGTGCGTCGTTAATTTTTCACCCAAAAAAATCGCCGATTTCACTTCTGAAGTACTCACAACCGGATTCATTTTAGAAAATGGAGAATGTGTCATCCCCCTTACTGAACGTAGGGTTCCCAACGGAACAAAGCTGGCATAGCGGCAAAGATATTTATTGAATTAAGCTAATAATAAGAATATGCCCCGCAGGAAAGCAAGCCACCCTCCATCGGTTCGTTTTCCAGGGGTTAGGGCCTTCCTATTGGGAGTGCGTGCGGTACACAATGAATCTTCCACCAAAAAACTGCTCGCCCAGAGTCAACATGCTCGAACCCGCGCAAGCTGGTCCGCCACCGCCAACATTGCTCCCATGGGGGGATTTTTTGAGTCCGTGGATGTAAAGAGAAATCGCGATGAACCGGCCAATTTAATTGGCCGGGCCGATCTCCTACAAAAACAATCGGAAAATAAAGAAGTGCGCGCAAAAGTATTACGCGAAAGACAAGCGGCACTCAGAAGGCAAAAGAAAAAAAGGGTTGGAGAATAAAAAAAATGGAAAAAGTGCGCATCAAAAATAGGCAAGGACTGACCATCACGGTGGGGTTGGATTTAGTCCCAAACCAAAAAGGATTGGCGTTTGTCGCTCACGGATTAGCGGTGTGGAAGGACCAGCCCCAATTGGAAACCATCAAGGATGCGCTGAATGAAAACGGGTATTCCGTGGTTCGTTGGGACGCGACCAATGCGATGGGAGAAAGTGATGGAAAAATGGAAGACGCTACAGTAACCGGATACTATGAAGATATGGAAGATGTAATGGCGTGGAGTCGAAAACAAGAATGGTATGCGGAACCCTTTATTTTGGCAGGATGTAGTTTAGGGGGGTTAATCACCACCCTCTACGCTGAAAATCATCCACAAAAAGTGAAAGCATTAGCGCCCATATCAAGCGCAATATCGTACCAGTTCATGGTCGAGCGCATAGAAAAAGAAAAATTGAAAAAATGGAAAAGAGACGGAATAAAGAGTAAGCTTAGCCTTTCTAAACCCGGAGTCATCAAATCGCTCAAATGGAATTTTATGGTGGATTTAGAACAATACGATGCGCTCAAAAAAATTTCTAAGCTCACCATGCCCGTTCTCTTGATTGTGGGAGAGAAAGATACAACAACCCCCCCTCATCACCAAAAAGTATTTTTTGATGCTATGCTTCATACCCGCAAGGAATTGCACATCGCTAAAGGATGCCCCCACATGTTCCTAGCTTCAGACCAATTAGCTGAACTAAAAAAACCGCTCATGAAATGGTTAAAAAAGTTGGATTAATCCTACACGCGCAAACCCAATTTTTCTTTCATCCATCGTCTGATGTCATTCAAAGGGTGGGTTAAAAAGTGTCCCAATTTCGTTTTTTCGAACGCGTGCCAGCCCACTTTTAACGCTTGAACGATTCTAAAACCACCTCCCAAGGGGATTACGGCGAGGATGGTGAGCCAGTTTCTTTTGATAAAATGAAATTTGTTGCGTGCCACGAAAAGCAGCAGAGTCACTTCCGCAATCAGGATGATTTCGGCCGCTATCACCCATTGTTCCACTTCACGGTGCTGTGCTTCATTCAAATGGAGGGAAGGAACAAACAGAAAAATGATTCCCACAAACGCCACGCAGGTTAACGTGGTTAATTCCCACGCGAAGAAAAAGGGGGAGTGTGCGTGTCCATGTTTGGGAAAGGGAGTTTTGGCGTGCGCATGTTTTCCTTTTGTTTGGGGATGGCGCCCGGGGAGCGAAGACATGTTTAATCCTCATGGTTCGCATTTTTAATTTTGTCCAAACGAAGGGTTAAAAGCCGGGAAAACCCTTTTTTAGGCTAGTATGCCGGAAGAAGGGGAGAATCATCAGCGCATTCGTCATGTAAAGGGTCACAAGGACCCCTATTCCGAACTCATGGGCCTCCCTCCCCAAACGAGGGAAGGGGGAAAGGAAGAAAAGGGTGGAATGGACCGCGATTTGGAGGCTGGCGTTTCGGAAGGCGAGTCCGCGGATTCCAATCTCCCCAAAGAGGAGTTGGATGACACCGATGATTATGCCGATTTGCTCGTGGAAGAAGGGACGCATGAAGAGGGAATTCACGGAGAAAAACCAAATGCAGACCCACTCCCTGATTTAGAACAAACTTCAAACCCCTCGCGCGAAAAAATAAAGGAACAGCTTGTCCTGAAAGCCCGGGGTCACGGGACGGAAGACCCGAGTAACGTAATGAAACTCGAGCTTTTGGAGCTTCCTGGAAAAAAATCCCTCTTTATCGGGCGAAAAAAAAGTGTGATGCAAAAAAGCGGATTGGAGGGGGGGTTGTACATTGGGAAGGTGCAAGACGATGAGCGCTTTACTGATCATAAATTGTATTTGGACTCGCTCAACCCGCACGTGGTGTTCATCTGCGGCTCGCGCGGAAGTGGCAAGTCTTACGTAATGGGGGTCATGGCCGAAGAACTTGCGCTGCAAAACAAAAACGTGGGGGCCATTGTAGTTGACCCAGTGGGCGTTTTTTGGTCCATGAAATATCCCAACAAGGAAGAGAAGGAAGTCAAGGACCTTCCCCTCTTTGGATTGCTCCCGCAGGGATTGGAAAACATGAGAGTGTTTATCCCTGAAGGAATGAAAGCCGAGACACCCCAATCAACGTATGATGCGTTGTTTTCCATTCCCCCCGCCCTCCTTACGAGTGAGGATTGGTGCCTCACGTTTGGGATAGAACGATTTTCTCCCACCGGATTGCTGATGGAAAAATCCATCAAAAAAGTGGAAAAGGGATACCGCACCCTTCACGGGGAAAGCATGAAAGGAAAAAAGGGGAGTTACAGTCTTATCGATTTAATTGCGTGCTTGGAAACCGATGCAGAAATAAATTCAAAAGAAAGAGGGTACCGGACGGATAGTATTCGCGCCATTGTTTCTCGCTTCGAAGCGGCCAAAAGTTGGGGAATCTTTTCCGAAAAAGGAACCCCGCTTGCGGAAATATCCAAAGCAGGACAGCTAACCGTCATTGATACCAGTTTTTTGGATGACACCGTAACCGCGCTCGTGATTGGTATTTTGGCACGACGCTTATTGGCGGCACGAAAACTCCAAACGCGGAAAGAGGCGGCGGAGGAAGTGAAAGAAAGGAGCGTAGAAAGTTTACTTGAGAATGAAATCCCCCCCACCTGGCTGTTCATTGACGAAGCCCACACCCTCATTCCCAGCGGAAACGTTTCAACGCCCGCGACGAGTGCAATCGTGGAATACGTGAAGCAGGGACGTAGACCCGGGTGCAGTTTGGTGTTTGCGACGCAACAACCATCGGCCATCGACACGCGCGTATTGAGTCAGTTAGATGTGATTGTGAGCCACAAACTCATCTTTGACGATGATATCAAAGCTGTCACCAAGCGCACGCCCACCATCATTCCCTTGAGATACAAGCACCCGCATTTTTTGAAAACGCTCCCGGTGGGAACCGCATTAGTGGGAGATAGAAGAGAGGAAACCAACCGCGCGTTTGTACTCAAAATTAGGCCCCGCATGTCCCAGCATGAAGGAAGGGATGCCGAAACGGGGGAACGAAAAAAGGAACTGAGCGCAGCGGACGTCCAGCATTTGACTATCGAACTGCTTCTCTCCACGTTGCAAAAGGAAGGGATGATGGACAAAGAGACGATTGAGCAGGTGTTGAAGGCCCTCAACCAAAAATACAAAGCGCACGTGATGCTTTCGGACGTGTTGACGGAGCTGGAAGCGCGCGGGTCGCGGATTAATCCCAAGGATGCGTCCGTGCATTGGCCCACGGTTGAAGGGGAAGAGGATGAGATTCCCCTCC
>JAGVNS010000149.1 GCA_020053155.1 Nitrososphaerota archaeon | reverse complement strand
CAAAATTGCCACGTTGGGGGGAATAATGGCTTCAATTGAAATATACCACAAAAAAGCCGCCAAAAGGCCGCCAAGCACTGCAATTACCCCTTTTTTCAACTCAACCATCATTTACTCCTCCAATTCTTTTTCCTTTGACGACAATTTTTTCGATTTTGATTTCACCTTCATAGGTTCATCTTCATCCATCAAAACACTTTTCCTTTCCAAAAATTCTTCTTTTGTGATTTCGCCGTCCGCATACTTTCGCTTGAGTGAAACCAATGGAGATTCTTTCTTGCTGGAGTCCGATGAATTATTAATTACCGTAACTTGTTGGGAAACCTGTTGAGACACATTCTTCAACAAATCATTTGGATTTTCGGCCAGTGTGGCGATTGCCCATGTTTTGCTAAACATCCACAACCCAACAGGGAGACCAATAATGGTCAAGCAAGCAAGTATGGCAAAAACTACCCATACGAGCGCCAACCACCACCCAAGAAAAAGAAACCAAATAATTCGAATAATGAAGTTCATAGACTACCCATTCCACCCCTTTGTTTAAAATCCTACGCTCTTTCTGACGCCGATATTTAACCATGCAAAAAGCCCCTTCCTGAATGTGGGAGAAGGTCTCGTTTGTGAGAAGAGGAAAGCTTCGCACCCAAATTTTGGAAAACCTCATTCGACCCAACAACCCAACTGATTTAGCCAAAAAGCTCAATTCCCACCGACCCACTGTCAGTCAAGCGCTGGGAGAGTTGAAAGCCCAGAATTTGGTGAAGCGTTTGAATCCGAATGAGAAAAACATCAGCATTTACGGTTTAACGGGAGACGGAATGAAGGTGCTGAAAGCCATCCATGAGATGAAATACTGGGTGGCTGCAGACCGTGAAAAGTAAAAAATAGCCATAAATACCACTACACGCTCGTTTACACACATGCTTCCCCCCTTCGAGTATGGAGAATTCATCCTATTCCTGACCCTCCTTTTTGGGTACATTCCCGTCATCTTCACGTACAAAACGTACCATCAAACCCGGTTGTTCTTCATCGCCTATACCGCGCTCCTCTTTGGCATTACGGCATCTAATTTGGAAGCCTTTGTTTTGCCTTTCGCATTCAACCTTGTGGAACATGGAATAGGAGTGGCATTGGCAGGAATCCTTTTTCTCGTATATGCGTTTAGAAATTACAAGGAAACCATTTTCCTACGCGAGAAAATAGAGAATATTGCCAAGGAAGGAAAACAAAGATGAATGAAATCACCACCCTCTTTGACATTATTGGACTCGTTTGCTTTTTCGCGGCCTTCCGTTACACGTGGAAAATAATCCCCCAATCGGGAGAGAGTTTGGCATACTGGATAATCTTTTCATTCGCCATGCTCATGGGTTTCGCCTGGAGTCTGGCCGTTACACTGGAAGGGATGGGCCTCGTTCCCGCTTTTTTTCATGAGGCCGCATTGGTCCTTTTTGCAGTGGCGGCAAGCGACCTCATCATCAACTCTATCCTTACTTTCGTGTTTCTGACGCGGCCGTTTGACTGAATGGTTTTTTAGCCAACGCACACCCCATAATACTGCGTAATGATGACGTAAACCCCGGCTGACGCAAGGATGATGACTTAACTCACGTCTGAACGCAACCTTTTTGCTCACACTGAACTTTGTGACCAAAAAGGGGAATTAAATAGGAGAAAAGGATTTCTTGAACGTGGTCACGACCCTCTCCTTCACTCTAAAAGAAGCCCGCACCATTGAAGAGAAGCTCCAGGAATACCCAACCCTTCCCACTCCCTCAAAATACGAAAAAGCCAGGCACAAAGTGGGGAGTGCCATTGTCACGCTATACACGAGCGGAAAAATTGTTATCAACGCCCAAAACGCAGACGTGGAAAAAGCAGTGAAAGAAAAAATCGTTTCGTGGATGGGAAATGATACCAACGAATTAGTTTTGGGCATCGATGAAGTGGGAAGGGGGGAAAAGACCGGTCCGTTAGTCGTGACGGGAGTCTTGGGTCAACGGAACAAACTTCGCGGGGTGCGCGATTCGAAGAAAACGCGGGACATTAAGGAGAAATACCGCGATGCCACTTCTCAGAGTAAAATGCAGGTGGTCGTTTCGTTCAACGCGGAAACCATTGACGAGTTGCGAAAAAAAGGAATCAATCTGAATGAAATGGAAGCGATTGCCATGCAAAAAATGCACGAACTGGTTGAATACTTTTACCCGGAAAGCATTACCATCGCGGATGGAAAGCCCCTCAAAAAAGGAATGAAGGGAATTGTTTTTCAGGAGAAAGCGGATGACATTGAACCAAGCGTGAGTGCGGCAAGCATTGTCGCCAAACACACGCGGAATGAAAGCGGGGATACGAATGAGAAAAAATCGTATACGACCAAAACTGGGTGAATATGTTCCCCTCAAGCGCGGGCGCCTGATTACGGCAGCAGAAGCTCCCATTTTGGTTGGCCCGAGGGTCCAAATCGTTTTCAGGCAAATGCGAATCGAACCTCCCAAAACCATGGATAGACCCCACCGCAGAGTGTGGTATGAGCATCGCTTGTCCGAAATCGAACGGGAAATAAACAAAAGCTACCACACCCAATCCCAATGCGAAGCGTTGTTGAGGGAGGCCGCCCAAAGCAATGCCCGAATAGAGCCTCCGGTCGTGGAGGCCGGAACCCGAGTCATGCGTGATGCGTTGATGGCCGAACTCAAACTGCTGCGCTATTCCGCGTTTAGGCACATGATGGCCAACAATCAATACATCGAGAAGCACGAACTGTCAATGAGTGAAGGGGCCATACAACGAGAGCGCAACGAGCACCTGCTCACCCAGACATTGGCCGCGGAAAAGGAAATCGTGAAAATTCTCAACGACCCAGAAAAACTTCTCCGCAAGACAAGAGAATTCCTCATCGAGGCGAGGGGGTACTAACCCGCTCACGCATTCAAGCCGCGCTTCAATCTTCCGGCTTCTTTTTGGCTCAATACCCACTTCTTCACATGCTCTCCAATCAACGCGCTCCCCCCAAAAGGGTCTTTGACGATAACGGTAAACGTCTTTTTCCCTTCACGGCATGCTTGAAGGTCTTTCAATCGCTCCTTTGCCGCTATTTTTTGTTCCAGTTCCTCACTTTTCAAAAAAATGAATAACACATTCTCCACGCGTTCCAATAACCCTTCCATGTTGGTGAAAAATCCTTCCGCAAAGGGACCGGGTTCCAGTTTCACTCCCAATTCGGGAATTTCAACCGTTCCACTGGAGTTTCGAATCAGCTTGGTATTCAATCCCTTCTCGTTTTTTATTTTAGCCTCATACGCGCATGGTTTTCCAAATTCCAGACTCATGACATCGGACCACTTGAACCCGCAGTGGGGGCAGGAAAGGGTCTGGAGAAGGATTTGTCCAAACAAGGGAATGGTTTCCGTGACCTGAATTAAGTGTGCGGGATGAGTACACTGGGGGCAGTGCAGGGATACTATAGAATGGGATTCAGTAGACACCGGAGGGGAAGTTGATTTTTTGGCCATGAAAAGCCCACCTACTTTTTCCGTGCACGAACGGGAACGGTTTCCGCCCACTTCATGCTTTCAGGAAAAGGGTTTCCTTCCAACCCTTGCACGCGCCGCTCCAATTCTTCCATGCGCGCGAACAGATGGTTTATTTTTTGGGAAACCGATTGCGCATGCGAATCAAACCGTGCGGAGAAATCCTCGGAAATGAGGGGGGCGGGAGAAGGGGGAATGAATGCCACCTGCACGCGCTTCTTTTTGGGAAGGAAGGAAAGAATGGCATTGGCGAAGAGTAAAATGGCAATTCCGGCCACCAGGTAAAGCGTAAGGGGGTTCATATTCCATTATTTCTCCTTCTCGTTTAAAGAAAGGTGGGGAAAAAAACGTGAAAAAATAAGGGACTGGGCCTCTTGCACGCGTTCAATGGGTACTTTTTTTATTTCCGCCACGCGACGCGCAACGAGGGGAATCCACGCAGGGGAACTGGGCTTCCCGTCAAAGGGAATGGGGGAATCCGTTTCCAATCCCAGCAATTCAAGGGGTTGGTTCTCGATGAAATGATCCATGTGCGGGGAATTGAGAATGGTGGGACCCACCGTGCACACCCACTCATTTTCAATGACCATTTTCTGT
>JAGVNS010000160.1 GCA_020053155.1 Nitrososphaerota archaeon | reverse complement strand
TGATCACCCCAACCACCCAATTTGGGAAAAAAAACTTTCTTTGCCTGGTTGATGGTTACCCCATCATGCACTTTTTCATCACGCACACGTTTGGGCGGGCGCATGATTGGGGTGAGCCAGGAAAAACAATTCAATGGAAGCGCTCTTGGAAAGGGGTTCCGTGGGCGTGAGAATGCCCCCCTTGTAGTACATCGGAGGCATGTCTGACACCCCTTGGATACACGGTGAGACGGGAGTGGCATGAACCAAAGAAAAGAAGCCAAGGACAAAAACAATCAGAACAATTAGCCGTATGCGCATGAAACCCTCAATTCCCTTACCCACTCTTTTATCGCGTCGTACTGAGTGGACCGCAAAAGACCCATTCGCCCTTGGCACAGATCCAACCGACAATGGGGCCTGGTTCAATAGTTATAACGCCCCCTTTGTAATACGGAGTTGGAATACTTGGATTCATTCCAACCAAACTGGCGGGAGTCGGGTCCATTAAATGTTCAGGAAAACCGCTTGCTGAAACCAACGAACCCAATCCCACGAATGCCAGTACCAACAAAACCAAAATCAGACGCATATCCAACCCCCCAATGCAGTACATACTTTCAATCCCCTATAATAATCTTGCTTCGAATCTTTCCTTCCGCAGTTCAACCCTTAAAAACCGTCCATTCCCCATTCATAGTATGTATTCCCCACAGAACGAATTGAAATGGCTGGCGTTTTGGAAACAAAACAAGACGTTTGAAAAGAGCGTGGAAGCGCGGCCCAAAACCAAACAATACGTCTTCTATGACGGCCCCCCCTTTGCCACCGGAACGCCGCACCAGGGACACATTTTGGGATTGACCATCAAGGACGTTTTTCCACGCTACCATACCATGCTCGGGAAAAGAGTAGAACGAAAGTGGGGGTGGGACTGCCACGGGTTGCCCATCGAAAACATTGTTGAAAAAAAACTGGGACTGAAAAACAAGAAACAAATTGAAGAAATGGGAGTAGGAAAATTCAACCAATCTTGCCGCGCGCAAGTATTGGAATATGCCCACGAATGGGGAAAAACGGTTGACCGCATGGGAAAATGGATTGAATTCGAAAACGCGTACCAAACCATGGACCAATCCTACATGGAGACCGTGTGGTGGGGATTCAAGAAACTCTATGACGAAGGACACGTTTACGAAGGAAAGAAAATACTCATGTATTGCCCGCGATGCCAAACCCCATTGGCCAAAGCCGAAATACAAATGGACAATTCGTACAAGAATGTCACGGAAACGGCATTAACGGTTAAATTCAAGCTCAAAAAAATGGAAAACACGTTTGCATTGGCGTGGACCACCACCCCCTGGACACTCATCGGAAACGCCGCCCTTGCGCTCAACGAAAAATTGGAATACGTGAAAATAAAAATAGGAAACGAAATATACATTCTCGCCAAATCCCGTTTGAATGAAATAAAGGAAAAATACGAATCAGTGGAAACCTTTTCCGGAAAAAAAATAGTGGGAATGGAGTACGAACCCCTATACAAAATCGATTCCCCAAAAAAGGCACATTACATCGTGGATGGAGGAGACGAGGTTTCTTCCGAAGAGGGAACTGGAATCGTTCACATCGCCGCGTATGGGGAATTCGATTACGAATTAATCAAAAAAAACGATTTGCCCCTCTTTACGCACGTGGGGGATGATGGGATGATTCGCGGGGGACATGCCGACTGGCATGGAATGTGGTTCAAGAAAGCCGACCCGCTCGTCAGCAAGGAATTGGAACAACGAAATTTAGTGTATAAAAAAGAACCCCACACGCATTCCTACCCATTCTGTTATCGCTGCGAAACACCCCTGTTTTACAACCCTGTTGATTCGTGGTTCGTGCGCATCCAAAACGTGAAAAACAAATTATTGGAACGAAACAATGAAATCAAGTGGGTTCCGGAAGGGGAAGGAAAATCCCGCTTCGTAAACATTCTCGAAACCGCCCCCGATTGGACGGTTTCACGGAATAGGTATTGGGCAACCGCCCTGCCAGTATGGAAATGCACCCAATGTGCAGAAATGAAAATCATTGGAAGCGTCAAAGAATTACAACAACACGCGATGGAGAAAGTTCCCGCAGATGTGGATTTGCACAAGCATGTGGTGGATAATATTCACCTCAAATGCGTATGCGGGTCAACCATGAACCGCATTCCGGAAGTCATCGACTGCTGGTTTGAATCAGGAGCTATGCCCTATGCCTCTAAACACTATCCATTCGAAAACGAAAAAGAATTTGCGCATTACTTTCCAGCCGATTTTGTGTCGGAGTATGTAGCACAAGTTCGCGCGTGGTTCTATTACATGCACGTGCTGGGAGTCGCGCTCTTCGACAAAGCCCCATTCAAAAACGTGGTAGTATCTGGAAACATTCTCGCGGGAGATGGGGGAAAGATGTCCAAATCCAAGGGAAATAGCACGGATCCCTCTCTCTTGTTTGAAAAATTTGGTGCGGACGCGGTACGATTTTACTTGATGAACTCTCCCGTCACCCAGGCACAGGACGTCAACTTTAAGGATGACGGCGTGCAAGAAGTGTATCGCAAGGTCATTCTATTGCTCGCGAACACGCTTTCATTCTATGAGATGTACGCAAATGATAATTCGCATGTGGAAAACCCCCACTCCCAAAACATTTTGGACCAGTGGATTGTTATCAGACTCAACCAAACCATTGAACAAACCACCACCGCACTAAACGAATACAGTACAGTCAACGCGTGCCGTGCGCTGGCAAGTATGATAGATGATTTGTCAACATGGTATTTGCGAAGAAGCCGGGAACGATTCAAGGGAGATGATGCACCAGACAAAGCCAATGCCATTCGAACGCTCGCGCACGTGCTGAATCGCCTCAGTACCATCATGGCTCCCATTACTCCATTCATTTCAGAGGAAATTCATCAAACATTGCGCAAAAATAATGCCCAACTGAAAGAAAGCGTGCACTTGGAAGATTGGCCCACAATTGATTCAAAACTCATGGACATGCTGCCCATTCAAAACATGGCATTTTTACGAAATGCAGTAAGACTAACAATGGAGCAACGAGACAAACTAAAGATCCCCGTGCGCCAGCCATTGAATGAAGCAACTGGATCTATTGATATTCCGAAAGAGTACTTGGCAATGTACAAAGATGAGGTAAATGTGAAATCGTACAAGTTTGCTGGAGGACCCATTGATGGAAAGCAGGGTATTGAACTCGACACCACCCTTACACCCGAACTCATCGCAGAAGGAGCCGCGCGGGAGTTTTCACGTGCCATTCAGGAGTTACGCAAGCAAGCGAAGCTTAATCCCACACAGGAAGTGGACGTATTTGTGGAATTCTCTCCCGCACTCCAAAAAATGCTCCACCCACATCTGACTGAAATTCAAAACAAAGTACGCGCACGTTCAATCAAATGGGAGAAACCTTCACAAAATCAATCTGCACAAATCGAGGTTACCATAAAAGATGAAAAAGCAACGCTCTCTCTTTCGCCTTGAATGAATTAAAAAAAAATACTAAAAAGTAATTTTAGTGGATTGGAACCGGTGGTTTGTATTTCCACATCCGGACCCTCTCCCTATACCCATTCGGAAAATGGATTTTCAACCACTACATCATTTCGTCCAACATGCCCGCGCGCTTGAGGTCTTCAAACTCTTTTCGGCGAGCAATCCAGTGTTGAACCGTTCCTTTGTAACCCGCCCTATTTAGCGCAATTTCCCTCCATTCATGGCGAATGATGAATGTTCGAAGACTTTCTGGAACCCCCTTTGCAACAAATACGGTGCTATACGCGACAAATGCGGGGCTCGCTTTCAAACTCTCATTGTTTTCTTGATTAAATTCACAAACAGGAATTCCGTGAAAAAGTTTTACCCCATTCAAACGCAAGGAATTAATCAATTCCCGATACAAAGGATAGGAATAGTCATCAGTAAGACTAAGAAATTCCCCGGCTCGTTGCCCTTCGTTTGGTTTTCGAAAATCAAACGTTTCGTGAACATACCCACGAACACCCGAATATCTACCCGCCCAATCACTCACGCTCAATCTCAACTTGGAGAACTTGGCACGGGAAATTATTGTCCTTCGTTTTTTCGCCACGGGTTGTGATTTTCTACCCATAAAACATGAAACGATTCATAGTATAAAATAAGAGAGCATGAATAGGCCATTCACCCAAAAACGTTGAATACGTGCAGGGCAACAAAAACGATTACTACCGCAATGGCAAACCCAAACACCATGTTGGGAGTAAGTTTGGGCCCCCCTTCATCCGTGTCAAAGAATCGCTGCACCCCTATTCCTGAGGAAGGTCCCTGGGTTTCGGGCTTGGATTGAGTAAACTTGACCATATTCAAACGATGGAGCGGACATTCTTATAAATCCGCCCGACGCTCAACCAGGGTATGGCCTCCATGGATACCCGCGCCGTGCTCAAAGACATTTACCATGTGGGAATTGCCATCGGGATGGTGTTGCTCATTTTAGGGTTGGTCACGTGGTCCGGCCTCATCCGATGCAATGACATTCCGGGGTGGTGCGAGGTATACTACGGGGTCAAGGGACCCCCCAAAACCCTTATCGTGTTTGGCGATGAAGGGTTGGGAAACCCCGACTTATTGGTGCAGGCCCTGCGAAACCCCAATTATGCAGCCGCCACCAGTGTGTCCAAACAGGAATTGGATTTCGTTTCAGCGGGAAACCTGAAACAATTTGATTTGGTAATCGTTACACGCGCGAGAAAAATGTCCACGAGCAAACTGGAAGCGTTCATGGAATACATCGACAGC
>JAGVNS010000110.1 GCA_020053155.1 Nitrososphaerota archaeon | reverse complement strand
TACTAGTGGAGGTTGTTTCAAGCGTGTCCATCCGCCCTTGAACATTCGTTATTTGGGTAGTGAGTTCGTCTTTTGTGCTGGCATCAATCACGTCAATAACCAATAAATTGACCATTTGATTTTCACTTTTACTTCCTTGCGTCTGCATGGAAATGGTGTGTGGTCCCTTTGCAAAACCCGTGTGGGTGATGAGAACGGTTAATCCCTCGTTTGTTTTGGGATTGGCATCAAACGAGGCGCAGTGAATCAAAAAGGGAATCCAATCCGGCTGAATGCTGCACGTTCCAGTAGGATAAATGGTAGCTACAAGAATGTTGTCAAATAGTATTGTGGCAGAAGTAAAATCTTCCGTCGAAGGAAGGGTGGCGCGGAACGTAAAGGGGGTATACGCTGGTACTTTTTCGGGGGAATCTATTTCTAGCCCCATGGAAAAGGCAGTCATGCTTGTAAGCAAAATCAGAATGAGAACCCCCCATCGTGAGCGCATGCCAGTACCACGTCAACCCCTTTTATAAGCGTTTTTCGCCGTTCTCTCTTTGAATAGGCCCGTAGTGTAACGGCTATCACACGACCTTCACACGGTCGAGACGGCGGTCCGACTCCGCCCGGGCCTATCTTATCCAAAATCCATTTCGCTTCCATTTTCAGGGATAATCCATTCAATTCCTTTCCCGGGTAAAACGTCTCCAGGAATTCGATGGGTGGAACCGGGTGTTTTCAACCCCCCATCATGTACGGGAAAACTTTTTTTGGGTTTAACGGTGAGCACATACTCAATCGCATCCGAGAGTTTGAGCCACGGTCCCGCCACCGGCAATGCCAGAATCTCAATTTCTTGGTTTGGAAGGGTTAATGCGTCTCCTGGAAAAAAGAATCGATTGGAAATGAGAAAACCGTGATTCATGCACGGGCATTTTTGATATAGAATCGCGTGTTCTTTTCCAATGGTTTTAACATGTGTTTTTTTTATGGAAGTAATTTCTCCTTCTTGAAGGGCATGCGCGGGAATCCCTTCTTTTTCCAATATTTCTTTCACATCCTGACACGTGTAAATGGGCGCGTTTGGATTTTGGCTGCGGATATTTTTCAGCAAATTCATGTCCATGTGGTCCGCGTGTTGATGGGTGATGAATATCGCATCCAGTTTGAGTCCATCCGAAGGGTTAGAGTAACACCCCGGATCAATGAGGAGGGTTGAATCCGCGTCTTTAACGAGTAAGCAGCAATGTCCGAATTTGGTGATTTTCACGGGATTATTACGGGTGGATAGTATTTAATTTTTGGGTTAGCAATTCAGTTTTGTTTTCAGAGCGCTTGGGCTTTGTACACCCGAATACACGTTATCGTTTATCACCAGGGTGGGGGCGTGCGTGATGTGGTAGTCCTTCACCAGCAGTTCAATGGGTTCGTTCCCCCCTTCGATGGGGAATGCGAATATTTGGACGGGCTTCAAACATGTCTTTCCCAAATCATCTAATATTCCTGCTTGCAGGAGACAGTCGCCGCACTCCTCGAGGTCGGAGAAGAAATAGAGGATGGGGATGAGGGGTTGTTCCCGCCCGGGGCATTGTTGCTCAAATTGTTTGAGGGTGAAAAATAGTTGGGCGTTGGCGGCCTGGAATCGTTTTCGCACGATGGGGTATTGGTTGTTCAAGCTGTTAAGTCGTGCCTGCTCGAGGACTCCCAATAAATTAAACAATCGCTTATTTTGCGTGAGAATATGGGTCTCCAAGACCGAGCAGAACCGCTCTTCGTTTCCCGTGGAATGCAAATAGGTGAGGTAGGATTGGATGGCACTCTCCTCTGAAATAACATTGTCAATCTGGTTCAGCAATTGGGTGTTTCGGTCCGATTCGAATGTGGCGGAGAGAAGGGTCCACGCTCCCAAAATAAGAACGGTCAATATCGCTGCCTTGACAAAAATGCTTACCATTTCTCACCCACCCCCATGACGGCTTTGGTGACGCTGTAAAAATAAACTACCACGATGAAGCTCCCGTATGCGAAAATGAAGAGGAGTGTTCCAAGAATACTCAGGTCGCGCGTCTTCTTACCACTGGCTCTCGCCCCCAAAAAAATGAGAATGCCCGTGATGCCCAGCATGATAAGCATGAACAGGAGACTCGAGTTTAGATAGATAGGGATGACGGGCAACGCTTCGAAGGATATCGTGGAGAGCGTGTGAAACGTCCCCCCTACCCCTGAAAGGATGCCCCATGCCAATCTTCCGAGCAGGAGGAGAAAAAAAACAGCCGAAAAATCTAAGACAAATTTGACGGGAACAAAAAATCCAAAAAAGGGTCCTTTTTCAGAAAAGAATTCATGGCGATACTTATAGAGAGTATACAGTCCCCCCCTCGACCAGCGGGCGCGTTGTTTGAAGAGGTGTTGGATCGTTTCCGGGACGTCGCTGTAAATTTGCGCGCTCGGCTCGAGGATAATAGAATAACCCAATTGGTGTAAGTGGAACGTTATTTCCATATCCTCCGTAATGCACTGGCTGTCGAACCCCCCCGTTTTCTGAAGGGCCTCACGCGAATAGATAGATAATGGCCCGGGCGTCACAAACAGGCTATCAAAATGGGATAACACCGTATTGTACAACCCAAATCCAATCCCATACTCCACATCCTGAATTTGCTGAAGAATTCCATGCGGGTTGTTCACGCGCACCACCCCGGTGACCGCTCCAATAGTGTGGTGCGTCATGAAGTGCGGGACCATTCGCATGAGACAATCGGGGTTGGGGTAACTATCTCCATCCACCACCGCAATCAATTCACCGGTTGCTTTACCAATTCCCACATTGATGGCGTGGGCCTTTCCCCCATTCTTTTCCAAGTTGACCGTGATAATCCCTTTCTGAGTGCTCAAGAATTCCTTTGTCGGGTCGGTACTGGCATCATTCACCACAATAATTTGGACCTTATGCGGGTATTTCATGGCTTTCAAATGGTGGATACATTTTTCGAGACTCTTTCCCCGGTTGTATGCGGGCACCACAATGCTCAATGCCGGCCACTTTTTTGGGGGAGAAGGTTGTGCGTAGGAAGATTCCATAAACCCGAGAAGAATGAGGCATGAAAAATAGAGAAATAAAATACTCAACCCAAAAGAGATCCATAAAGTGGGAATCACTTGAATGAGGGTATAGGCCCCAATGAGGAACACGCTATAGAGGGCAACGGCCATCATTCGTCGCATGAAAGAGGCATTCATTCCCATTCTCCGGGAAAAGTCCTTTTAAGGGCTGTTGGACCAATTCCCGAAATATACTCTTTTTCACTTCGTAAACGCACTGGCCGTGACCCCACCATCCCAGCTCGTGCGAGGTCTCATTTTGATAGTGTAAATGGACTCTGCGTTGTCATCCAACAACAATGCGTACCCTTTTCCTTTGGGCATTTCATTGTAGAGTTTGTCAAAATCCCCATGCATGTAACTTGGACGCAATTGGGATACGGCCATGATATCATCCTGTGCCGTCATGCGATGCGAAATGAACAAATCGCATTGCGAAATGGCATCCGGGTGCAATTTGTTGGGCCGTTGCGTTGCCAATATCAAACTCAACCCCGGCTGCCTCCCCACGCGAACCCATTCGAGTAAAACATTCAACGCAATATTGGGCTCGTCTTTAGGCATGAACATGTGTGCTTCATCAATCATCAACCACACAATGGGCATGCTAGACTCCCTCCCCAACCCTTTCATCAACCGAATTTCTTCTTCCTTTCGGTAGAGCATACGCTCCTCAAACAACTTCTTTCCCAGCAAGCCCACAATAATGTCCTTGGTTCCTTCCATCCCAATCGCCTGGCGATACGCCGAAACGTCAATCACGGTTATTTTTCCCGCCTCCGCAATGTCTTTCATTTTTGTCCCTTCTTTCTCCAAAAGACCCCACCCCTGGGCCATCTCCATTCGGTTTTTGAGTGCCTGTTTGGTTAATTTGTCGGACTCCTCGTCCTGGTCAATCGAATGGATAATTTCCTCTATCCCAAATCGCATTCCCAACTGTTCCTTCAATTGTTCAATGACTCTCCCCAACAAAATGGCCTCTGTATCATGCCACGTATAACGAAAAAGGGCCATCCATTCCGTCACATCCAATTCCCCACAACGTAATGTCAGGGCATCATCTACTGGAATTTGTTTTTCTTTGTAAAAATCCATTTTTCCTTTTGGTACGAGAATTTTTACGGGGGTTGATTCGGGGGTTAATCCCCATTCTAACAATTCTTTTTCATTTCCCCGCGAGGGAACTTTGAGTGTCCAAAAGATTCCCACCATGTCAATGACAATCACCGAGACCCGGCGCTTCAATTCCGGGGATAATTTTGCAAATTCTTCAATTACTACTCCTAATGAGAATGACTTTCCCGCTCCACGTTTGCCGCAAATCAACACCACGTGGGGTTTGGCCACGTCCATCAAAACCTTTCTTCCCAGCACGGGGTTTTCCCCTGAACTCATGACCACTTTTCCAATGTAGGCCGTTCCACTTTCCCCATACTTTTGAACGTCCTCGCTTGTCCGACCCACTATCGTGTTTTTGGATGCGAAGTCCACGTTTGGAATGGGGGGGGATGGCATATAGAGGTAGGGAACGAGACTGCAAATATAAACGTTGGCCGCCTTCCCGAGTGGGCATGGCTGTTACCCTTTCGTCTCTCTTTCAATCGTGGGGTTCCTTTGCGCAGGAACACCTATTATTGTTAGGTCTGAATTTTTTGCTCTTTATTCTCATTTATTTTTCCACCGGCTCTTGGATGGCTTTTGTGGCCTATTTTTTAATGCTTTTTTTTCCAGGCTATTTGATTGCCCGCATTTTTTGGAAAGGGGATTTGCATCGCGTCATTACTGCAATGCCTCTCTCCATCATGGCCGTTGGTTTAGTCACCTATTTGTTTTCCATGTTCACTTCCCATGTGATTGAATGGTGGGTCGTGGGTATCGTTTACGTCATTATTTTATTTCTTACGTGGGTCCTGCGTAAAAAATCAGTATTGACGGGTGAGCATCCATTTGGTTCCCTTTCCCTTTCTTCAGGATTAGTGGTGGGGGTGTTGCTTTTTTCCGTTCCCCTTGGTTTTTGGGTGTATGGTCAGGCCGTTTATGGTTATTCCCAACCCTTCCCATTGGGAGCGACTTCCTGGGACAAGGTTGTTCATTTGGTGTGGGTTCGGGGGATGGTGGATACGGGTGATGCTTCTCTTCCTTCCTCTTTGCACGGGGGGGAGGTAGGCGTAGAATCTGCCTATTTCACTCCCATTTCCATTCAATTGTTCGGTCTTTTTTCCCGATACTCTGGACTTACCTATTGGAATGCCCATGATGTGCTGGGCGGGCTTATTTTTGCTTTTG
>JAGVNS010000131.1 GCA_020053155.1 Nitrososphaerota archaeon | reverse complement strand
CCGCTAAACGCCCAAACTTCGCCCATTAGCGTAAAAGAGAACGATTACGCAGAAAATAACGCCACATTTGGAAAGAATGAAAAAAAGTGGCCTGCCAAAATTGTATCAAGGTCGCACAGTGCTGCCCAGCACATCGCTCAATTAGAATTGGGCATCGTCGACTTTCTCTATGTTATAGCAAACCGTTTTAATTTTTGAACTTTTTTAGGGCGGTTTGCTATATGCAAAAAGTCATAAAAATATTCAAATATTTAGACTTTTTGCTATAATGGAAAAATAGGAGAAGGGATACTGAAAGAAGTAAGAGCCATGCGAAGCATCATCCGAGATGCAAATATGGAAAGTTACAGAGAACAAGGATGGTAAAAAAGGGATTCGAAATTACTTTGCGTCTTTCAATTCAACAACCTTTTTAGAAAAAAGTTTAATCAAAAAAAGGTAGGGTTTCTTTCAGAAACCCAGACAACTATTTGCCTTCCTTAAGTTCAATCTCAATATGTACATTCTCAGGCACATCCACGCGCATGACCCTACGCAACGTTCGTTCGTCCGCTTGGATGTCAATCATTCGTTTGTGAATGCGCATCTGCCAGCGTTCGTAGGTTTCGGTCCCTCCCCCACACGGAGACTTTCGCGTGGGGATGACCAGTTTTTTGGTGGGCAGGGGAATGATTCCCGTGTGCTTTACTCCGGTCCTATCCGCGACATCCACTATTTTGGAGCAAATGTCCGTAATGGTGTCGTAGGAAGGAGAGGTGAGTTTGATTCGCGCTTTTTGCATACCGCATCAAACCCCCCATTTCCATCCATCAATAAATTAATTGTCGCGAGGGGTGACTTTCAACACAACCCCTGCGGCAACCGTTTGTCCCATGTCTCGAACCGCAAATCGTCCGAGCGAAGGAAACAATTTGAACTCTTCCACGACTAACGGCTTCTGCGGAACGATTTTGACAATCGCCGCGTCTCCCGTTTTCAAAAACTTGGGGTTCTCTTCCGCCGTCTGCCCTGTTTTAGGGTCCAATTTTTTCTGCAACTCCGCGAGCGTGCAGCTCATTTGGGCGGTGTGCATGTGAAACACGGGCGTGTATCCTACGGGAATGGCCGTAGGGTGGTTGAGCACCACAATCTGCGCCAGAAAATCCTTGGCAACCATTGGAGCGTTTTGGGGATGTCCCACCACATCTCCTCGATTGATGTCCTTTCGTTCCAATCCGCGCACATTGAATCCAATATTGTCCCCAGGCAATGCTTGCGTCAATTGCTCGTGGTGCGCTTCCAACGACTTAACGTCTCCCGTTGCTTTCGAGGGCATGACAATAATTTTGTCGTTGGGTTTGATGATTCCGGTTTCCACTCTTCCCACCGGCACGGTTCCCACTCCCTTAATGGAGTAAACATCCTGAATAGGCAAGCGCAATGGCTTGTCCGTTGGAAGCTTGGGTGCGGTTAACATGTCCAATCGCTGCAAGAGAGTAGGCCCTTTGTACCAGGGCATGTTGGTGCTGGCTTTGGCGACATTGTCTCCTAACCACGCGGATACGGGGATTACAATAAACTGTTCGTCTTTGAATCCGGCCATTTTCACTAATTTGGTGGCTTCGTCCTTGACTTTTTTGAAGGCATCTTCTTTGTATCCCACTTCGTCCATCTTGTTGATGGCAACGGTTAATTGCTTGATTCCCATCACGTTCGCCAGGAACGCGTGTTCTTTGGTTTGCATCTGGGGACCGTCTTTGCACGAAATGACCAATACCGCGGCATCGGCTTGACTGGTTCCCGTAATCATGTTCTTGACGAAGTCCCTGTGACCAGGAGCATCAATAATGGTAAAATTGTTTTTTTGTCCTGAAAATTTCTTGTATGAAACGTCAATGGTAACACCGCGTTCGCGTTCCTCTTTCAAATTGTCCATGACGTACGCAAAGGCAAAACTTCCTTTTCCTCGGGCTTCCGCTTCTTCCTTTATTTTGCGGTACTCATTTTCCGCCAGGGCGCCTGAATCGTACAGGAAGCGTCCAACTAATGTACTCTTACCGTGGTCGACGTGACCAATGAAAATCAAATTGATATGGGGCTTTTCGGCCATACTTTTTTTCCTCCTAATCCTTTTTTGTTGGTTGTTAACCAGCACTAAAGGGGAATAGCCACCCTTTCCGGCGCGGTATAACCCAAAACCCCTGAAGAACGTTTAAATAGGTAATGGGCGGGCGGGCGAATAAACTACATTCAACTATGAAAGAAACGAATTTATACTCCCCCCCACCCGGACGTGACATGACATTACGTGGAAAGATAGCCAAAGGAATGCGAAGACAAATTCAAGGGCAATTTAACCCACATCGTGGTGTGCGACCACCTATTCATCGACGCGTGCTTGGACGAAGGGCCGTTTTGGGATGGCACAAAAAGGTAGATCGACAATTATCCAGTATGGAAAAGTTGGTTAAACAAAATAAGGAACGCTGGATTAATGGCGATATTAAACGCCCCTCAGAATTTGGGCCCTCAATGGTTAATCTTACTCCAATTGATCCTTATTTTGAGACTCTAATCGCCGGTTTGGGCGGAGTGATGGCCACTTCAGCCGGACAATTATTACTATCGCCAGGGAACAACGGAACAACCTCAATGAAAGTTGGCTTTGCCGTGGGAGCCGCAGTGCCTGCATTTTTACACCTTTCAGATAGCACAAAATGGTATAACAGATATGCCAATGATTATGCCAAACTTGTAGGCATTCTAAGACAAGAAAAGTTGATGATTTCTTCTCCCAACATCTCCCAGTCTAAAGTCCGGGAGCACAATCGAAAAATAGTAAGGAAAATTGAGGACGCCATTACTAGATTGTTCATTGATAATAATCAAATGACTGTTCGATTACAAGGATAGATGAGTTACTTTTTGAATAATTAAAAAAACCTCAAACAATCCAAAATCCCAACGCCAAACTCATTATTTCTTCCCTAAGTATTTGGCGTGTTGTTTGATCCAGACTTTATTTTTTCGTTTCATTCATGGGAGATGGTGGGGCGTGTTAATTTCTTTTCGAGGCCAATCCACCATAATACTTGGCTTGTTGTTTGCTCCAAACCGCATTGGGCGTTTTCTTGAGCCAGTTGGCGTATTCCCGAACAAATTTCAGCCGGTCTTGCTTGTTCCGTTCGATCTCCTGTAGCAGGTCCTGTCGGTCCTTCTCAGTCACGATCAGTTTTTTCCGTTTTCCCATAATTGCTCAGCCCTTTCTCGTGAAACCCCAAGGTCTTGCATGTGAAAGTTCAGTAGTGATATGTCCAATTGTTCCTTAAAAACCGAGTAGAGATGAAGGGCATCTTCCAAGTCTTTATCGCCCGTCATCCGCAGTTTATAGGCAATTTGCATTTCGATCTCGGACGTGTATAATTCATTCCCGTTCAACACCACCATCACCCTCTTTTGGAGGGAATAGAGCGAGATGGGACTGGCTGGAAATTTTAATTCAAAATTGGGCTTCCATGTTCCTTTAATCGCAAACCGAATGGACGTCTTGTCGTTTAACGTCTCAAATGCCTCT
>JAGVNS010000021.1 GCA_020053155.1 Nitrososphaerota archaeon | reverse complement strand
GATTCGTGGGAGCGGAGATACCGCTCTGCAACAACGACACGTGCACACTCAATCCTTCTGCATGCATCCCGGCCAACATCTGCGGGAACAATATTTTAGAATTGACAAACAATGAGGAATGTGATGGTACGGACATCACTGCCTGTGTGAACCCCACCCCTTTTTGTGTGCCCAAAGGTCAGCCCAACGAGTGCACATGTGTAGTCCCTCCTGCCGCCCCACCCGGCTCATAATCCCCTTTCTTTAGGTAAATGAGTGAGCTGTTTGCCCCAACATATAAAAAGGGGGAAACCGGGCTTTGGTAGGAGAACGGATGGGTATAGGTATGGGGTTGAAAGAATTTTACGCGGGGATGGAGGACGGGTACTATCGCTTCCTCGACGGGTTGGACCATCATGGGCTTCCCATATACAAAGTGGTGGATGCCATTGAAGGGCAGAACATTTCCTCTTTTCCCATCGCCGTATTTGCACTCCTCCTGGTCATTGGGGGCGTTTTGGTTTGGCTCACCCCCGGATTTGGGTTTGGGGGGGGAAGCACGCTCACGGTAATCGTTTTTGATGAGACTCAAACGCCTTTGCAAGGAATCAACGTAAAACTAGCGGGGGAAGGGATCCCCAGCGACACGATGAGTGGCAGGCTCACGGACTCACGCGGAGAAGTCACGTTCACCAATCTCCCTCCCGGAATTCCCATAGACGTGCGTGCGGAGAGCGGAGAGTATGTCATCAACCAAAAATCAATCGTATTGGACGCGGGGGAAAACGAGACTACGCTCGCCGCGATTGCAAAGTTAGTAGTGAACACGCTCACATTGCAATTGTACAAACCCAATTCAAGCGAATCCTTTTTGGAGCCGGTGCAACTTTCGTTTGCATGCTCCAACAACGTGCAATTTTCCCAAGACACCACCGTGAGTAGTGGCGTGGTGACGGTTGATGTCCCCTCCGATTGCGGCGTTCTCACCGCGCAATCCGACACGCCCACCATTTCACTGCAAAGCTCTATCATCGATTTGGATGCCGCCACACCCATATTGTACCTGCAAGCGGTCCCCCAAGGAAACGCCCAATTGCTTGTTACTGTTGTTGATGATGCAGGAAACGAAGTGAATGGGGCAACTGTCACGTTGCGAAGCAAGTTCGGGGACCAGTTGGCACAAAAATTCACCGACAATGGATTAGTCGAGTTCACGGGACTAATTCCCGACACGTACGTCGTTTTTATTCCAAGTGATGGAATTCACGCGGAATTAGAATCGGGTTCATTTGAAGTGGCAGACGGCGTTCCCGTCACGCAAACGTTCACGTTACAGGATGCGTCGGTGGGGGAAGTGCGACTGCAGATTGTGGATGAAGGGAGTTTGTCTCCTGTCGCCAGCGCCAAAGCGACTCTCTCGCGCGGGAACCAATTGATTTTAACTAAAACAACCAATGAAGGGGGGCAAGTCACATTCTCGGTTTCCTCTGCCAACAATTTGACAGTTGCTATTGACCATCCTGCGTATCTCATCAAATCAGGCCACCCCGTAAGTGTTTCCAGCGCGGGCTACACCCAAATAGGATTGACCAAAGCCACTCCCCAGAACAGCCAAATCGTCACCGTGCATGTGGTAGATGAGTTGGGTCAGCCGGTAGAGAATGCGTACGTGGCATTGAAAAAATCCCCCTCGGGAGCGAGCGTGGGAACCAACAAGATAACCGGCGCCAGCGGCACCGTCACGTTTGTTTCCCTTGAAGAAGGGTCCTATTTCGCTTCGGCATACAAGCCGGGCTTCTCCGACCAACTGCGTTCGGACATTTTTACGGTGAAGGCGCGCGAGAACGTGGAAGTGTCAGTGAAACTCGTGTTGGGAACGGGCACCCTTTCCCTGAACGTCAAAGGGTCGGATGGACAGCCCTTGGCGGGAGCCACCATCCAATCCATTGATGGGATTACCCATGAGTTGTTTGGCGGGGAGTTTGCCACAGGGGTTGACGGGAAAGTGGAATTGACCCTGCGTGCGGACAAGTACGCATATTTCGTAATAACGGAGCCCAATCACCTGCCCTACACCACATTGCCCGTGCAGGTAAAGAAAGGCATCACCCAAATCATGGAGGTCGTATTGGTAAAGGACATCCAGAAGCTGGAAGTGAAAACCCTGGGGACGTTCATCAATGGACAGCCTGTCTTAGAGGAATCGGGTTTGGCGCCGGGACAAACGTATACCATCCGCCTGGGATTATACGTCCCCAAAAATTCCCTTTTCAATGAAGCGGGGATTCACGTTCGTACGGGGAATTCGGAAGAGGGACAGACCAATCCAATAGAGAATGACGATTGGTTCATCCGCGACGTGAGGGGGCCGTATTTCAAGCTCCAGAAAGGAACCACGTACACTCCCCCCAACGGACTTGGAATTGACGGACAGCACTTAACGAGCGGAGAAGCAAAATGGGCCAACATCCTTTTTTCCCCCACCCATGAGGGAATCACGCAAGTGGAAGTGGACGTGTTGGTAAAAGACACCGCCACGCAGGGGAGTGACTTATCCTTGTATTATCGCGCCTGGGGAAAGACAGGTTCGTATGTACGCTTTCCCGTGGATGCGGTTTTAGGGGGAAGTGAGTCCGTGGCCCAGAAGCAAGGGTTGTATGCCATTGCCAATGTCAAATTGTATTCCATCGGTGCAGGTTCCCACGTCTGTTCCAAAGATTTTTGCTTGGGGTTAGTAGTGGAAGATTTAGAGAATGGCATTCAAACGGGAATAGGAGGGGAATACGAAGCAGACGTTTCAACGAAACACAAACTATTGTTCACATTCACCAGCATTTCGGATAACGTGTTTCAGGACACGAGCCTCAAAATAGCCAGCAGCGCCAGCAGCGCCAACCTCGGAAACTATGACGTGACCAACGCGGTGGGGGTCAAGAAGATAGGCACCGTGCCCGGGAACAAGGTAGAAATCCCCATCGGAGTGATTCAGAAAAACAACGTGGTATTTGGATTTGTCAATTTTGAGAGTGCCAAAGAAGGAAGCGCCAAAGTCTCGTTGAGCGTGGTGAGCAACAAGAAAGAATTGTTCACGCGTGACTTGCTCATTAAAGTGAATGCGGCTGGGGAAATGAGTGTGGAAGTGGTGCCCAAGGCCATTCTCCCATTGCTTACCAACCAATTGCTGATTCACGTGACAGAAGCGAATCAGGACATTCCCCTGGAAAACGCCAGCGTCTCGGTCAAATTGAATGGGACATTACTTACCAGTGGCTTTACGGATGGGGAGGGAGTATTTCCCTTTGAACTGCACGAACCCAACGTCAACGATTCCGTTGAGATCCGCGTGGAAAAGCCGGGATTCAAACCTGTTGACCTCGCGTTGAAAGTGGGGGCGGACATCCTAACGTTTGTTCCATCTCAAGTGAACGAAACCCTGGTGGTGAATGGAGTCATCAAGAAGACGAAAGATGTGCACCTCCTCAATCTGGCGAGCATTCCCCTGGTCATCACCGAGGTTTCACTCTCCGGGGACTTTGATGAGTTGGTCAAATTCGATTTGCTGAACGATGAAGTGATTGGGGAAACACTCGGGGTAAACGGAGACCAAAACATGACATTCAGCCTTGCGTTAACGGAGAAAGGACAAAGCCTGCTGGTGGGGAAGAATTTGAAAGGTTCCATTATCGTCAAACTATCCAGCGAAAGCACCGGAAAAACGTTCACGGGAAGCCTGCCCCTTACGTTGAAAATAGGATTTGGGGGGGAAGTGGATATTGAAGACTGCCTGCTCGTGGAGCCCGTGCAATGGGACATTTTTGCCGACCCAAAGGATATCAAGCAGCAAGCATTTGAAATAAAGAACGCGTGCACGGTGAAAGGGGAGCCCATCAAACTCGTCGATTTGTCCGCCAAAATAAAACAATTGGCGGGAGACACAATCGGAACGTTCACCGCGAACACGGGACAAGAAAACGTGGAATTGTCCCCCGAATTCAAGACCATTCTTGATTCCATCCCCCCGAATGGGGAAGCCACCGTCACGGTCTCATTCGACCCCGCTGAAATAAAATCTGGATTGGCCGAACCCCAGCTCGTTTTCCAGGTCACCAACCTCACCGACAGCGGGATACCCGATTTGCTCAGCGAAACCGTGAAAATAAAGGCCGCAGTGAACAGCCTCCAATCCTGCGTCCAGGTCAACACGCCCGCGCTGCTGCAGATTGATTCCTGCCCCATCAACACGGGAGCGGGGCAATTTGGAAACTACTACAACCAAGTCTACCGACCCACGGGAGTGCCGTATTACGATCCCTCGTTCACCGTCAAAAACAAAACCAGCCTTCCTTCGGGAAGCAGTCTGCTCCCCTCCAGTGTGAGCGGAGGATTGGCAGGATACGGGGGAGGATTTTCCCCATCGTACGGATTGGGGGGATATGATGGGTATGGCGGGTACAGCGCCAATGGACCCCCATTCTCTCCCATCAATGGATACAGTGGGTTGGGAGGAATGTATCAGAATCCTTTCATTGCCTCGCAGAATTATGGAGCGGGCGCAGGATTGGGGTATGGGTGCGGGGGAACGGAAATACGCGTGGAAAACAGCTGCCAATCAGAAATAGAAGTGGAATTGGACGTGGACCCCAACCTCCAAGTCAACACCAGTG
>JAGVNS010000003.1 GCA_020053155.1 Nitrososphaerota archaeon | reverse complement strand
GGATAGACGCACTATTCGCGCCCATTACTCATTTCAACGCCCGTCTTTGGACAGGGGAACGCCGGCGAGAGTAAACACCTGCTCTAGCGTCAAGGGAGGTTTTCCTTGCCCTGCCAGGGTGGTATTTAGCGTTCTCAAATCCATTCAATGGTTTGCAAAAAAAACATTTCTCAACTCGGGGTTAACTCGGCATACCGTGATGCTTGACGCATGAGTCCTGCGTGCGCAACCGCAATCTCATGCGGGAGAAAATGAGAAACCTGGTGGGCTTTCATGAGTGGACCCCTCTTTCCGGATTGTTTGCGAGAGGTTCTGCTGCTGGTGTGGGGGGTGGGTGTCCGGCCGGATATCTTCTTTTGGGGGGTACCGCCGCGCGGAAAGGGGGAAGAGGGGGTCATGATTGAACAGTCACATTCCCCTATTTCACGATGCATGCTGCGGCTGCCGCTTTTTCGTGTGCGACAAGCACGTTGAGTATTTCTTTAGGGTTCCAGAAGAATTCAGTCTTGGCCCCGCTGTTGCGCACGCATACGGCCTGTTCTTTCACCAATTGCAACACTTCCTCGATGCTCGAGAGCTCATCCCCCGGACTGTTTCCCTGAATCACATTCGTTCCATTCAATGGGATGGTGGCTCCTTGCACCCCTTCGCCTATGAATGCCATGTCTTCCTTCCAGGCGGTCCGGGTGATGGTCGATAAACTACTTTGGGGCGTGTAAAAGACGCTCTTCAAATTGACATTCCCCGTGTGGATGTTGTTTTGGCACCACTCGAATCCGTATGCGATGTTCTTCTGCGGCCCCACAATCGCACAATCCGCATTCACCGCACTCGTGTCGTATTTGCGGTCATATGAGTCGAACAATGACTTGTCTTCAAAGTCGCGGCAGTTGGATCCGACTCCATACCAGGGGTTCCCCTGCACACCCACGTAGGATTGGGAAGTATCGTCGTTGACTCCCACTGAATAATAGGCATAGGCATCGCTCTGGGCGCTGTTGCTCGTCACTTTCATGAGTACGGGCGTGGCAAAGGAGGGAGCCCATTTCAGGCTGAGCGCATTGGTTCCATTCTTGGTTACCGTCAAAATGTTTCCTCGCTCGAGGCTGTTGAGAATGGTGTACGCATCCACCTTGCTGGATTGCACGCTCGCAACAGGGGTGCTGTCGGAAATGTCAATCGTTTGTATTTTCTCGCTCGAACTCTCATTCACGGGAATCTTTTCTCCAAAATAATTGACTCCATATCCCACTCTCCCTTGTCCGTCATCCGTTCCCACTAATCCGTTGAACGGCAAACTGTAGAACGGACTTGTTTCTTCGGTGGTGCTGGTTTTCTCTACCAGAATGTTGACGATGGCGTCGGGTTCTCCTCCCTCAACGAACGCCATTTCCTGCGAATCGAAATTGATGTCAATCGTCACGTCATAGATGCCGGGTCCGGGAAGCAAATATCCTTCAGGCGCTTCTTGGCTTCCCTCACGTTTCACGACCCAGTGCTGTCTATTCCTGAAGAATTGAGACAAACCTGCAGTCTGGTCCAGATAATACGTAGGGGTGTCAAAGAATGCCACGTTTGTTGCATACCTGTCAAAGTCCGTGAAGAAGTCGGGGGAGAACCGGTCCTGCATCAAGTGGGCGCGGAAGTTCACCAATTCAAGCAATCCTTCCTTGTCCAACCCACCGGGGTATTGCAGGCTCCCTCCGCTTTGTTCGGTGGCTTGGATGAACTCTCCCAATCGCAAAGTGGTAAAAGGTTCGCATGCCACGAGCGTGCTACCTGTTCCGATGAAGAATTGCGTGGTTAAAGTGTCGGATGCGGGAACGCTGTTTGAGCAGTTTTCGCATTCTTGGGGGTCAAGTGTGGCGGTGATTTCGTATGATCCCGCCGTCAAATTGGACACAATGAATCCAACCTGCACCTTGCTTCCCCCCACCAGAACAAGCACGTTTTTGGTGAGCGCAATGGGTGCGCTGGTGCTTCCGCTTATTTTGTATTCTATTTTGAGGGAGGATTGGTTTTGTACCGGAGTCTTGTTTTCAATTCCCACTATAATGTTCACATCCGTGGGATTGATTTTATCAATCGACAGACTGGATATTCCTATATCGGCCGCAGGAATGGGCTGTGTTTTGATTCCCGACAATTCATCCTGCAAGGGGCATGAAAAGGGGGCGTTGACTTCAATGAATTCGCGCAATAATTGCACTTTTTGGATGAGTTCGATGGAGAATTGGGTGGCATCGCAGTAAATGTGCCCTTCATTCCCTCCCAAATCAACCGTTCCCTCATCGCATGCATACGCGTCAATGTCGGAGAAGTTCCATGCGAACGCCACTTTGGGCGCGGCATTATTTCCAGTCTTCCCCAGTTTTTCGGAGAACGTGTCGCAGCTCAATGTTACTTCGGAAATGTCAGGTTGAGTCAATGACTCTGGAGTAAACGAGTTGAATTGCAGATGAAATCGCTGCTTGACGTCTTCTTTCTTGTCTATTTTGAGCTTTTTCTCGTCGGGAATGTCATTCTTGTATTTGGCTCCGTCCTTGAATATCGTGTCTTCTCCCTTCACGAGCAAATTCCTGAAAATGGATTGGTCGACGAATTGGGATTCGTTGGTGAAGGTCAAATTGAGCGTGTCCACCTTTCCAATTGTGGCTTTTTCCTGGTTTATTTTGGGCAATTGCGAAGCGCCTTCTTGCTCCACTGAAATGTCCTCGTCCTTTTTGTTCTCGTCCGCGCCCTTTTCTCCACCAATGACTATGATGTCTTTGATCACGACGTCCTTGGCGAGCACCGTGACATTAAATTCCTCATTCTCGGACGAGAAGTAATCGAACGCCGCATATAGGAGGGTAGCCGCTCCAAACGCATAGAACGGGTTACTGGTTCCCAGGGATAAAAAGTTAGAGATGCCACTCACCCCTCCCAAAACGGGTTTTCCAAGCGTGCTTTCCTTGGCTTTATCCAGGTCACTTTGCGTAGCAAGGAGGATGGATAGACCGCTCGCCATGGATCGGTGCGGGGGGGCGGTGTTGGCGGGAATGGAAGTAGGTGGAATGGTGAATTCCCATTCTCCATTTCCGAGATTGAATTCCGTGCCGGCAGGGAGGAGAACGTATGGGAGCAATCCCCCAAAGTCGCCGGTAGTATATGGAACGTTCAGGTTGGTCAGCTCTGTCTTGAATGACTCAAAATCACTCGTGAACTTGAACTCAACCTTAACACCATTCTCTTCCTCATCAGATGGGGGGGAGTTCAGTTGGTCCGAAACTACAGTAAAAGTGATGGGGGTAAGTTCGGGTGGAGCGGCGGGGGGAAAAGAGTAGGGCGTTGCAAAATATTGTCCTCCGATTGACTCTATTTTGGCGAAAACTTCTCCATCTTCATTCATGGCAAGTCCTGTTGAGATATCTACCGGGTATTCTTTCCCTTTGTGCGTTAGAATGGCCTCCAACTCGCTCATGATGGTGAGGGTGGAAACCGTTTTCTTATCCGACCAAAATACGCTGTACGTATTCGATCCGAACGGGGAAGGAAGGGACGAGGTGGGTGTTGATGGAGCAGAAGGGGTGGTCGGAGGTGCAATGTGATTGGTTGCCGAGTTTAGCCATTCTTCGGCTTCCGATAATTTGTCGTCCTTCACGTTTCCCATGAGTGTTTTGTTCTCGTCCACGGCGTTGTTTACCACCGTCACGAGTCCCGCTAATAATCCAAATTTTATTCCGTCCTTGAGTGAGTCCCAGAAGTCACGCTCGACCTCTACTACCACGTTGACTTTTTGTTGGGTGCAATAATTGTCCAGTCTCGCGGTGTCAAATCCGTCGTTTTCGTTGTTGGGGTCGTCGTACACGTCGAATTCGTATCGGCTCAATTGGATGCATGCGTTGGGGTCGCGTATGCGTGCGCGCAGTATTTTGTTTTGTGATTCAACCTTGTTCTCGTTCCCTTCCACGTCCACGTAAATGGGGTATTGTCCCTGGTCCAATTGGTTGTCCCCGATCTCGAGTATTTTTTTGTCGGTTCCTTGCAACGTGAATTGTTTCGTGGAAACGTCCAAATCCGTTTGAAGGATGAATTCAACAGGTGCACCGCACCCTTTGGTTTCGATGGTTACCGAATCCTTCTTTCCGGGGGAAAGGTCCACTATTTCCTTGTCGTAAATGATGCAGTCGCTCAGATTCACCACGGCCATTTCAACCTTTATTTTGTCATTCAGCAATTGGGGCTTTCCTTCCAATGGGTTCGTGGCCTGTAGTTCAACGTCCAACGTGGTTTGTCCCTTGATTCCCCCGTAGGGAGTGAAATCCAACCGGGCAATGAGTACGTCTTGGGCGGGGAGTTGGGGTAGGACGTTCGAAAAATACCCCGAACGCACTTTAGCCGCGCCAATCGCAGTAAGGTTGTTTTGCTCGAACACACTCAAGAGTATTTCTCCCAGCTCGTTTCCATTCCAGTTGGCTTTGGCTTTGAGCTCTTTGAGGGAGGAAGGAGTTCCCCCTATGGTGCAGTTGTTTTGGATTTGGAATTCGAACGTGACGGTTTTTCCATCCGTACTTGTAATCCAGGCGTTGGGTGCCACGTTCAGGCAGGTGGGATCGTCCACTTCGCTCGCCACGGCCAAGGAATAGATAATGGGCAGTTCGAATGCATACGTGTTTCCGTAACTCTCCACCTCAATTCCAAGGGTGGCTGTCACGTCTTCGTGTTCAGTGAGTGCAAGGGCTTCGGGGGTTAACACGCTTTGG
This sequence comes from Nitrososphaerota archaeon, assembly GCA_020053155.1. GTDB lineage: Archaea > Iainarchaeota > Iainarchaeia > Iainarchaeales > VGJJ01 > VGJJ01. The sequence continues at coordinate 1,609 of JAGVNS010000003.1, read as the reverse complement.
AAGCTCACTTCCAATTGGCTCTTTCCCCCAATCACGACGCTGGTAAATGGCAGGAGGGAAGAATCCATTTTTTCTTTGTCCAAAAACCCTTTTAGGTTTCCCTGGATTTGAAGTTTCTTTATCACTGCGGGAATGCCCTGCTCGTTGAGGATGGTGAAGGGGGTTGTTTTTTGCGTCTGGGTTTTAACGTTAAGGGTGACTCCCAGTTTTTCGGGGGAAATGCTCACTATTTTCTCCGAAATGAGCAATTCCTGCGTGTATGGATTGTATTCCGCCTTTTCCACTTTCAACGTTATTTTCTTTCCCGGCAGTTGAGCGGGGAGTTCTATTTCCGCGTTCCCGGCCGCATCGGTCAATTTAGTGGCGAGTGTGATTCCCAGGCCCGTGTCAAGGGACACCAATGCGCCATTGATGTCATTCCCGCTCGCCTCGTCTTGGGCGTGTATTTGCAACGTTAAGGGCACGTTGCTTGGATACACGTCGGGGAGTACGGTCACGCTCATTCCTTTGTCCCCGCTCGCGTTGATCTGGATGGTTTTCGTGTACACGGGCTTCAGATCCGATACCAATTCGAGCGTGAGCATGGTGGTTCCCGCCTCGTTGGGTCGGAAGAAGATGCTTCCCCCTATTCTCTTTTGGGGGGTGAAATTGCCCATGGGAATGGAATCCTCGAATTGGGAATCGTTGACCGTTCCTTTCACCAATTGTGCGTCCGCATTGAATATTTCATACGCCATAAAATCGATTCCTTCGCTGGAGGAATGAACGCGGAAATTGGAATTAGTGTGGAAGTCGCTTCCATTGTTGAGTAGATTGAATGAGAGCTTGTATTCCTTGAATACGTGGGCGTTGTATTGTTCCGTCACGTCCTCAATGAGTGATTCATCAATGTCCAAAATGGATGCATCGAAACAGAATTGGTCGTCACAGCTAGTCGTAACCCCCACTTGGTAGGTGGATGATTTGGTGGAGGCGTACAATTCGTCGATGGGATTTGCGTCCACGGGGTCACGCAACGTTTCATCATTCTCTGTTTGGGCTTTGTAGAACAGTTTTAGGATGTCCTGCGGCTGCGCGGTGTTTCGGACGTGAACAATGGCTTCCATTTCGTATACACCGGGATTGGGCGCAGGTATGTGGGCGTTGATCCATTTTGCGTTTCCAAACGTAATGCTGTCCCCATCCTCGTTTGTTCCATTAGCGGGGTCCCATGCCGTTCCCTTTACCACTCCCGCACGGGGGAAGTTAAGCGAATCCAAATACCATTCGTCCTTCTCCACAATGTCCTTTTCTCCCGTTCGAATGTGCACGTTCAACGCATCTACGTCATCCTGTTCTTCGGGGATTTCCACTCGGAATTTAGCCACATAGTCCTTCCCTTTTCCCACGCCCGTTACAATTTTGCCATCGGGAGCAAACAATCCTACTAACTCTATGCGGATGTTCCCGCCCAGTTTGGTGGGGGAGAGAGCAACGTTGAACCATTGCGTGGTGTCGGGAAGAATGGGTTTTTGGATGGTAGTAAGAGCGGCATAATTGGCCTTGCTCACCACCAGATACACGTCCTTGTCGGCCTTGCTTTTTTGTCCGTTGCTGGGGAGAATGTACG
>JAGVNS010000120.1 GCA_020053155.1 Nitrososphaerota archaeon | reverse complement strand
TAATAGGATTGCGTTTGGTTCAATCCCCCGAATTCGGCTTCGCCCGAAAAGTTGCTTGTTTGGCGGTCGAGCGTCTGATAAATCCCATCCAGCAAATCCACGTCCACTCCCTCCAAGGGTTGCTTGGATGAATTGTTTTGCGTAAGTATGAGTAAACTCGCCCCCCCATTCTTCATGGGGGCCAAAATGGTTTCTTCATCATTGCGTAAGGTCTTTCCCCCCGGAAACGCCTCGTTGCTGGAATAGGTGAGGTACCCTTCTTTCTTTACCGTAACACGAATAACAAGTCCTTTTTGCAAATTTTGGGAATGCATCCCCATACTTGACTCCAAATCGGAAATCACGTCATTGGTTTGGACGTTTTCAATAGTGATGTGTACATCCCCCATCGGCAGTTGGGTCTGCGAATCAATGGCTTTCACCAACACCAGGCTGGGACCACTCGCTGCACTCGCTTTGGGGGTCAATTCCTTTAGTTTGACATCCCCCCCCATGAACACGACGATGTCGTGCAACTCCTCGTAATTGGGTGCCTTGGCCACGATTGAAATTTCCTGATTAAGCGGAACGTTGAGAAAAAAAATCCCGTCTTCTTGCGGCGTGGCCGTGATGACATCGTTTGCCCCCGCCCACTCTGCGGTGACAATGGCATCCGTGATAGTTGTCTGCGTTTCTCCATCAACCAACTTCAGTTTTCCCACAATGGCATCATTGTCTCCCTTCAACAAGAGTTTGATTCCCTCATCGAGAGGCGTAAAGAGAGCGCTCTTTTCTCCATACCCCGCTTTGGTGGCCGTGATTTTAAGTTCAGAGATTCCGGGGGGAACCCCCTCGAGCCTGATTGTCTGCCCATCGGATGCGGTCAACTCTTTCAATAGTTTTCCTTCCCCATCAACTATTTTTACGCTCACATCGTCGAGGGAACGGCCCTTGTCGTCTTTCAACGAGAGCGTAAACTCCAGGTCTTGTGAGCTTGTTGAGAGTGAGAAAAAGAATATTCCCCCAACCAGCAACACCATTAGTGCCAGCGTCATGGGTAGCGCCGGAATTCCTTTGCTCTCCAAAAAATCGTTATAGGACCAGGGAAGGCCGATACCTTTCTCTTCAAAGAAATCCAGGACCCCATAATAGGTGTCCTCCCCCCGCATGTACACATTGCCTAACGCTTCGCTGAGACCCATACCAATCAAAATCAAGCGCCGGGAATATATAAAGGCGCGCCGAAACCACCCACTATTCCTGCGCTGCGCGTTCTAGTGCAGCAGACGGAAGTGAATCACTTTAACAGGCATGTCGGGCGTTATGGGTCTCTTGTAATACGTGGAATATTGCGCATACATCTCTTTTTCGGAGGAAAATAATTCGTGCCCATATTTGTCAGCGGATTCTAGGTCCCCAAATTGTTTTTCTTCTACCGACACCAATTCCGCACGCGCAAAAACGCTCTTCGTTTCTCGATTCACAAACTCCACCAGGTCTCCAACACTCAATTCTTTGTCATCGAAAAATCGCCACGTCTTTGTTTTTTCTCCCGACAAAATGAGTGAGATCAATTCAGGTGCAAACTTCAATCGTTTCACGCTACCAAAAATTTTCCCTACCTATTTAACGCTTCCGATTGAATGCAGGTGTATGCCTTTTCAAATTAAATTTGCCGAATCATTTCGGGAGGATTACCGCGACCTCGAGAAATCGGAAAAAGAACGCATCCACGCATTCATTCCACAATTGAAAGAAAATCCCCTCATGGTGGGAAAACCACTGGGTTATACGTTTTTCCGTGAAAAGAAATTCAATGGAAAACGGATTTACTTTATCATATACGAAGAATGGAACATTGTTCTCTTGGCCAGGATTTCAGACAAAAAGAGCCAACCCCACGTCATTGCGTGGATCAAACTTAATCTTCCTTATTTGCGTCACTTTGTTGAAAAATCGCTTCGCGAAAAACAATTTTTATCAAACCAGCAATAGTTACTGGTCAATTTCTTTCCAATCGCGAATGCGCCCGTGCGTGATGTCTTCAAAGGCTTGTTTCAATTCATCCAAAAGCGTTGTCTTGGTATCTTTTCGTGATAATTTTCCACGCTGGAGCGTTTTAGTTTGCATATCTAATACCACCACCCTTTCCCCTTAAAAAAAGGGCGTTAAAAAAACCCTTTCTGCCGTAGCACCATACATATTTTGTCGAAATTCAGCCACGCTCCATACAGAATGGCAAAACCCAAAATGAGAATGAGGCGAAATAGAATATCGTGCGTGAACGTGGCGAAGGAGAGCGTGGTATAATGGAGTTGAAGAATGGTGATGACGATTCGCACAAGGTTGAAAACGTACAACAAAAACACTCCCACGATCACTCCACGCAACCGCGAATGGATTGAGCGTGTTTGCGTGGCCAATATGGCGGTTCCCAATAAGACCATCTCAATTAATCCAGAGCACAATGCACTGATTTCGATGCGATTAATTCCCGCAAAAAATTGAATGGAAGTAGGACCGTTTAACGTTGCCATTCCGAGTGCGGATAAAATGGATTGCACATGTTGGGTTTCCATCTCCTGCAATGCCCTTTCATACCCCATTAGAATAAAATAAAAAAAAACAAATAGCACGCCCCAGCGCGTCAAAAAAGCAATGGCTTCCGTTCTCATTTTTTCTTCTTTTTTAGTAAAAAAAGCGGGTAGCATTATAAAGAAAGTCCGATTGGCCTAGTTAAAGGTTTGGCATGAAAAAGAACGCTCTTCCCGCGAGAAAAGAAAGGGATGATTCCCCCTTGCATAGGGCGTGGAAAATTATATCCACTGGCATTTCGCGGACGCTCAACCCCTCTTTACTTGCACTGCAGGGAATGATGCTCATCATCTCCATTTTTTCGTTTGTCGTTTTCAGCGCATTCATGCTATTGGGGGTATTCTTCGCGGCCATTCTGGCCATTGCCACGGGATTTTTTCCCATTGCCATTTTTGTGGGGCTGTTCGGGATTGCATTGTGGTTGTTGGGCATGATGGCCATCAACGCATTCACGGGAGGAGTGCATTTCCACTTGGCTATGCAAGCCGCTACTCACAAACCCATCGATTTGAATCTGGCATGGAAGCTTTCCTCCGCGCGCTGGAAAGATGCCACCATCATTCAAGGGTGTTTGGTCGCCATTCTTTTGACAGCGTTTGTGGTTTCAACACTTGCGGTGTTCGTTTTCAGCGGGAACGGGAGTCTGGGAGCGTGGCTGTCCCAACCCTCCCTAGTGCGGAATCTTGTGGGGGTATCCATGCTCGTCATGGCCGCGCTCTTGTTTGTGCTCCAACCCTTCCTCTTGCTCTTGCTCCCCACCACCTACTTTGAGGATGTCCGCCCCACGCAGATATTCCAGCGCGTGAATGGATACGCGCGACCCAAGTATTGGCCATTGTTTGCCACTGCCATCGGAATCATTCTCGTGAACGTGCTCATCAACGTCCTCTCCGAAACCTTGGCTCAGGTTCCCTCTTCCGCAAATGCACCCTTGTCATTGGTCGTGTATGCGACCATTGCCACCCTCATCCAATTGGGGGCCATTCTCTTTTCATTCACCGCCACCATATGTATCCAAACCACGGCTTACCTCTATCATGGAAAACCCAAACCCCACACTCAATTCGTTTCCAAAGGAATCGTTTCCCATCATCTCGTGCGCATGGTTCATTCTTCCCCGCACCATTCGGGATACTTGCCCATCAAATGGAAACAACCTTCCAGCCGATTTCCTCAACGACAAAAATAGTTTTAAGCGCGCTTCAAAATGCGCACCGTTCCATTGACTGCGTCAACTTCTACGATGTCCCCATTTTTCAACAGGCGGGTGGCATTGGCCGTGCCCACAATGCAGGGTTTGTTCATTTCACGGGAGACAATGGCGGCGTGCGAGCCAAGACCGCCTTCCTCGGTGATAATCGCACTTGACTTTTTCATGATGGGAACAAAGTCGGGAGACGTGAATTCGGTGACGAGTATTTCCCCTTCTCGGAAGCTGGAAAAATGCCCCTTTCGCGCGATCAGGCGCACCGGGCCTTGCACGATACTTTCTTTTCCCTTACACGCGGTTACTCCACGGAGGCGGTGGTGGGTGGCGTTTATTTTCTCTTCTTTTCCCAAGACGAAACCATCTTGTCTCAACACGTCAACTAATTGACTCGTCGAATACAGTTTCCCCCTCCACAACGCCCACCCGTTCAGTCTTTCTTCAATTTGATGGAGGCGGGAAGGAATTTTGCCTTCCCCTAATTGGGCTCCTTCTTCAGGGGTTACGACGTTGACCAGATGCGCATATTTAGGAGCGGCTTGCTGAAACCATTCGATGTACACCTCATCTCCCACATCAGAATAATCCTGCGTTTCTTCACGCAAACGGATGGCTTCCGAGCGAATTTTTTCAGGAATGGTTGAAATGTCAGGGACTATCATCATCACGCTCATGTGGGGCCAGAAACGCCGCCAATTGTAATAGTCCTCAAGCATATCCCCACTGGTTCTTATCACGCGTTCCTTTTTTACAAATGGAAGAATAGGATTCCACGTTTCCCAGAATTTTTTCGCGGCTTCCTCAAACCAGTTTGAATCATTGCGAATGTGTTGTTCAATGGTCTTTTCCCATTGCTTGTACTCCTCCAATTCATACCACACACTTACTTTGTTTGTTTTCCCTTCGCGCCAAAACAACACGTTTTGTAAATGGGTTCCCAAAAACGCATTCAATTCGATGCGTTCCCCTTCATCCCAACACCAAAACGCATTCAGCGAATACTCGCGCGTATAAACTTTTGAAAGCTCGATCATTTCAAAACAAGAAAAAAAAGGAGTAATTAAGCCTTGCGCAAAATACGAACGATTTCTTTTTTGGCATCAACTCTTACCCAAAACCTCTACCGCAACTCCTACGGCGACTAACCATACTAATGTTTAAATATCTAAACATAGCTAAACATAGTATGGGAGTCAAGACGGTGACTATTAAGGATGAGGCTTATAACAGCCTAAAGGCGCTAAAGGCCCGCAATGAGAGCTTTAGTGATACTATCATTCGATTGGCCGGCAACCGTTCCTTAACCGATTTTTTTGGAGTGTTGAGTGCGAGCAGCGCCCAAAAACTGGAAAAGGCTATTCTGGCCGCACGGAAAGAACGAAATGCGCGGCATGAAACCCGCGGCAAACGCATGCAAATGGAGTTGGGTTGAATGGTATGCTTAGAAACGACCTTTCTCATTGACGTGTTGCGCGGCGATGCACGCGTGAAAGAGACCCTTGATTCCATTCAACATTCAACCCGTTTAGTGGCCGCTCCCACTGTCATGGAATTGTGGAGCGGTGCCCTTCAATCCCGCCTCCCTGAAAAAGAAAAAGCCAAAATTGAGCAGTTGCTGGAAGCCTTGACCGTGCTCCCTCTCAACGAGAAAGCCGCCAAGGAAGCGGGGGAAATTGAGGCCGATTTAATCCAAAAAGGGCAAATGATTGACGTGGAGGATATCATGATTGGCGCCATCTGCATCGCCCATGGAGAAAAACTCATCACGCGCGACAACCACTATGCACGCATCGACACGCTCAAAATGGAAAAATATTAATTATTTCGTATCAAGCCTGCGAACAATCCCATTGGTTGCATCTACTTCTACTAAATCCCCATCTTTTAATATCGAAGTCGCATTTTTAGTGCCAATAATGCACGGCTTCTTGAGTTCCCGGGACACAATCGCGGCGTGGCAAAGAATCCCTCCTTCATCCGTTACGATGGCCCCTGCTTTTTGGATGAGGGGTAGGTCGTGGGGGTGGGTCATAGGGGTAACTAAGATGGCATTTTCGGGCAGCATTTTGGGTGAATTTTCCCTGTTTAGTATGAATACGATTCCCCGAACCATTCCGGGATAGGCGGGATGACCGCGCAACTCGGTTATTTTTTCCGTTTCCACGTCAAAAAACGCGCGGCGAACCACTTCTACCGTCGAAAGGTCATCCCAAACGCGTTCGAATCGTTCCGGTTGGATATAGAGATAGAAATAGTTTTTTCGCCTATTTTGCAGTTGGGTGATTTGCTGATCGCTTATTTTTTGGGTGGAAACAAATGTGCGAAATTCGGGAAGGGTGAAATACCGTAAAATGTCCCCATCCATCCCCATTTCCTTGCCGGCGGACATTGCACTCTCCCGAAGAAGATTTTCCATCAACACGTAGAATTTGGCCGTTTCATCCCGCTCTTTTCCAATTCGCCCAACTAGTTCATTGCCCAACCCCCTTTTTTGGGGTTCGTTGCCAAAGTAACGCCAGAAACCATTGTACATGGCGAGTATTCCATAGTAGGAGGGATACGTTTCGGCAATAAACGCGAGCGCATCGAATGGCTTTCCGAGCGCGTCGATTTGCCTCTGCGTGTTTTTCCTCATTTCTGCCAAATCGGCCATAGCCGGAACCAAATAATGGGATGATAAGGAGTCGTGATGGGTATTGACAAATGCCTCCATTTTGGCCGCGATCTCCGTTTCGTTGGCCATAGCGTGCAAGCGGTCTCCTTTTCCAATAGCCCCCACCGAATCGAACGAGACGTGAATGCGCGGGGGCAAATATTCCCCATAGCCATGGGATAATGCACTGATCGAAAGCAACGGCAGTTGCCGCTGGACGGTGGGAGTCAAACCATACTTTTGAACCAACCGACGAATGGTTTCGAACTCGCTCATGACGAACCCCGCGTGACTAATTTAATCGTCCCATTATTTGCATTGACTTCAATCAAATCCCCATCCTTCAGGCGTTGCGTGATGTGCTCCACTCCCACAATGCACGGAATGCCAAACTCTCTGCTCACCACTGAAACATGGGCGGTTAGCCCTCCTTCTTCTGCCACAATCGCGGCCGCTTTTTTCATTAGGGAAACGAAATCCGGGCCCGTATTAACAACAACCAAAATATCCCCTTTCTTAACGTTGGAAAAATCTCTTTGGGACAATACAACCCTTGCCGTTCCCCTCGCATATCCTTGGCTAGCAACCCTTCCTTTCCATTCGCGCTCATTGTTCTTCTTTACGCAAATGTATTTTTCCAATTCTTTCGCACCCTTTCCTACTATCATCCCAAATTTACAAGGAAAAGAGTACAGCACATACTGATGGTTTCGCATCGTGACTTTTTTCCAATTCATTTTCTTTCCTATTAGTCCATTAAAAACTTCTTGTGGATGCGAATCTTTTATCATTGGAACGGTTGTTTTGAGCCGTTGCGCGATCTCAATGAAAAAGGGTTCGGCACGATAGATAACCTCGTTGATAGAAAATTTTCGATAGTCTTTCAGGTATCCCGCCTCCCCTGCGATTTTTGTGATGATTAAATCCTCTCCACCGAGTCCATCGACCAGTTTTTTCCTTTCAACCAGGTCATTGGCACGCTGTGCCATGATCTTCGTTATTTCCTTAGAAGGATTCCTTTTCATTACCTCGTTCAATTCCATATGATATTCCTTCAGACTCTTGGGTTTTTCGTTATAGTATCCACACGTGTTCCAGGTGAATTTTTCGTGGATTTTTTTGAGTTCTTCGTTCGGGGACAATTTGGGGTTTCTTTTCACTTTTTCTGCCAATCGGAGCAACGCTAATCGTTCTTCCACGGGTACACTTAACCATTTGCTCACCCCTAGTAAACGGATGTTCTCGTCTCGACGAGGATTTGAAGCAAACCATCCCTGCAAAACGTGCATGATCCCGCGATCAATCTGCCGCATAATCGGCGCAGGAACAACCAAGTCTTCCAATCGGTCGTAAAACCATGCCGACTTTTTGGCCAATTCCTTATCTGTTGATTTTTTCCATTTTGCTTGGATCAAAAACTGAACCAAGTCTTTCCGCACACGCACGATTTCCTTTTTCAGTTCCTTCAACCCTTTCTTCTTGGTATAGTATTTTAGGTATCCCGAAAAATCAGGAGATTCTAAGACATATGCCCACCGGGACAAATGATTTTTGCTAATGACAATGACCCCCCTCCCCATGGCGTTATTTAGTAATGCCTTTTTGTGGGAATGATCATGAACGATCCCGTAGTTCCAATAGAAATACGCCGCCCTTCCCCCTTCCGGGGAAAACGTGTACTTGGACCAATCGATAGTGGATTGAAACTTCATGGACGGAACGAAGCGGGCGGAGTATTTTAGGTTATTCAACGTCGTCCGCGCGTTCTAGGCGTGCGCCCAAATACGCGAGTGCGTTTGATGTCCCTTCCGGGTCGTGCCACCAATGCTTTTCGGCGTTGCGTCATGACTCCCTCAATGGCTCTCACGCGGGCTTCGAGTTTTGCTTCGCTTCGTTTACGCAACGCCCCTCTCCAATAAGGTAAAACGGGCAATTGTTTTCCGCGGAATTCAACGTGCACTCGCTTTCCGTCCATGACGACTTTGAATCCCTCCATGTAGGACAAGGTACCTTTCCCTTTCACCAAACTGGGATTGGTTCCGGTTAGGGCAAAAAGTACGGTTTCGGCTACACTGTCTCCGTGCGTCACCATCACGTGTCGCGAGGGTCCATCTCCTGATCTTCCTTGCGCTTCATGGTAAAATGGCGCTAACCACTTAACTAAAGTAGAGCCGGCTTGCTCGGCGGATGGAATTCCTTTGAAACGTCCCTCCAAAAAATGGCGAAATGCTTCTTTCCCTCCGTGCTTTTCATACACATCCACAAACTCAGGAGATAAGTGAACCAACCCGCGGGGTTCGGGTTCTTTTCCAGGATAATGAAATGTAAATTCGGGTCGAACCATTGGAGCATCCCCACGAACCGTGCCCCCTCTTTCTCGTATTCCACGTGCTAAATGTTGAGCGGTTTCCTGGGTGCGGCTACGACTCGTGGCCGAGAACGATGTTGGGGCAGTAGACCCTCCAAGCATTTGTCCCCGACGGAAAGCCAATTCTATTCCCGCGGGAGTCAATTTGTCGCCCTCTGCTCCCTTCCCTTTAATCGAGTGTCTGAAAAACCATACTTCTACTTTTCGTGCCATACACCTTCATCCTCCTTTTTTACCAAATATAAGCTTTCTGCGCTCCTTAGCGGTTGTGTTGTCCTGATTTAATGTCCTCTTGGTGTTTCATCATTGTTTCCCGTCCTTTTTAGC
>JAGVNS010000155.1 GCA_020053155.1 Nitrososphaerota archaeon | reverse complement strand
GGAGAAAAATAATTCCGAGTTCGGAAAGGAGCGCGATTTCATCGGGATTGGAAAAAACGTTCAATCCAAATGGACCGATGAGGACGCCTGCCAATAGATAGCCCAGCAACGCGGGCTGTTTGAGCGCACGGGCAATGAATAACGAGAATGCCGCCGCCACCACCATTACCGCGATGCTAATGAGCAAAGAGAAATCGGCCATGGGATTTTGGAAAAGGAATGCGCTTATAAACGAAATGTCAACCTAAAACAATACCATGCTTCGGAAATCCCCGAGGAATGTTATCGTATGCAGTATGCTTTTCTCCCCACCAGTTATGACGCATCATCTTTTTCAAAATCGTTATACGAATCGCGCGATTTGAAAGTTTCATTTTTTGAAGTAATAAGGGATTGTTATTTAAACTTAGGTTTGGCATAGTTCCAATATGACTATTACAAGAGACGAACCAATAGACCCCTCTTTATTCGTCGAATTTTTCGGAGACTATCCCTTTATTCGAGTCTTAGACTTCTTGTTGGAGTATGATGTTTTTGACTACAGTAAGAAAGACATTGCACGGAATGCCAACGTTTCCTGGAATACTATGGAAACGTTTTGGTCTCAGCTGGAAGAAATGAAGATCGTGATTTCTACCCGAAAAGTGGGGAAAGCTACACTCTACAAACTCAACAAAGAAAATCCCGTGGTACAGCAATTATTGGAGTTAGACAAACGATTGCTCAAAATGAGCTTTGATAAAATTCAGCCAGAAAGAAAAAAAGTATCAGTTAAAGTCGCCGCGGATTCGGATTAATTTTTGGGAGTAATCTCAAACCCGTCTTTAGTGTCCATAATCAAATATCCTTCTGCCTCGATCTCTTTTCTTAACGCATCCGCTTTCTTCCAATCCTTTCCCTTTCGAGCGGCCTCACGTTCCTTGGCGCGTGCAATCATGTGAGCGGGAATGGCCTCCCCTTCCTGTGAAAAATCAAACACGGCTAGGACTTCGTTCACGCTTTGCAAAAAATCAAGTACTTTACGCGCATCCATTTTGGAGAGCTCATTTTTGCTCATGGAATCGTTTATTTTGCGGGAAAAAGCGGATAGCTCGGCTAAAACGAGGGGGGTGTTCAAATCGTCATCCAAAAATGATTCTATCTTTTCTTTACTTTCCTGTATCCACTCTTTTACTTCTGCATTTTTCCCTTTTTCCCCTTTTCCTGAATATTTTTGCAACCGTTTGATGAATTCATTCCAGTTTTTCCTTGTTTTTTGAGCACCTTCAAGGCTTTCCCACGTGAAATTGAGCTCCGAACGATAATGAGCGGTGAGCAAGAGAAAACGATAATCCAATGCATCAAATCCTTTCTTCTCCAGGTCGTTAAACGTGTAAATGTTCCGCAGGGATTTGGACATTTTCTGGTTGTTCACGAGAACGTGAGCGGTGTGCACCCAATACTGGACGAATGGTTTTCCCGTCGCCCCTTCGGACTGCGCAATCTCGTTCTGATGGTGCGGAAAAATGTTGTCAATTCCCCCAGTGTGAATATCGAACGATGTTCCTAAATATTTCATGCTCATGGCCGAGCACTCGATGTGCCAGCCCGGGTATCCTTTGCCCCAGGGGGATTCCCATTGCAGAATGTGGTGAGGTTGGTTCAATTGCCACAAGCGAAAATCCCCGGGATGTTTTTTTTCAGGGTCACGTGTAACATCCTCGCGAACCCCTTTCAATTGGTTCAAATCCATCCGGGCAAATTGCCCATATTTTGAAAACTTTTGCGTGTCGAAATAGACCCCGTTTTTGGTTAGGTAAACGAATCCTTTCTTTTCCAATGTCTGAATCAATTTAATCATGTCGGGAATGTGGTCAGTGGCTTTGCACAAAACCGCGGGTTCTTTGTTGCGTATTTTTTTCATGTCGGAGAGGAAGGCAGCGGTGTAAAACTCTGCAATCTGTAAAGGGGATTTTTTCTCCTCGCGCGCGGCCTTTTCCATTTTGTCTTCCGTATCATCGGCGTCCGCGTGTAGGTGTCCCACGTCCGTGATGTTCATGACGTGGGTTACCTTGAATTTTTTGTATTCTAACACGCGGCGAACCAAATCCCCGGTAGTATAGGAGCGCATGTTCCCGATGTGGGCAAAATGGTACACGGTGGGACCGCACACGTACATACCCACGTTGGGGGGGTGTAAGGGCTCGAATTCTGCTTTCTTTCGAACACGCGTATTGTATAATTGGAGTGCCATGCTTTGGATAGGCGGCGTTCCAATTAAAAGGTAAAGGAGGGAAAGGATGGTAATGATATCCCACGGAAACCCCTCACGACGCGCAGGTCAAACACGAGGGACCCCTCAAAAAGGAAGTTTGCGGGTCAGTCGTGGACCGTTTCTTTTCTCAGGAATGGGAGAAACACGTGAACCATCCCTCCCCAATCGAGGGGGAAAGACACCTACTCCCAAACCGGTAAATGATAAACAGGCACGAGCCCGTCGTGCGCATGAGGCCCGGCGTTTCCCGATAGAAATGGAGCGAGTGGGAAATGGACTCGTGGCAAAGGTTAGAGGGACAAGTGTTGCCACGCTGGAAACGCACGAAGAAAGAGACCCCCATCGACCCCAAGAGCCCATCATAAAAATTAATTCCATCAATACAGTGCCCATCCACCAAGGAAAAGGGATTGCCCAACAGCTCATCCGCCGCCTCATTTGGCGTTTAAGCGAATACAATCGGACCCATCCCACCCCCTTTTCGGCGATTCGTGCGGATTCGGATTCAAAAAATAGGGTGTATCAACACGTCCTCACCAAACTTGGATTTCATGAAACGGGACGGACTCCCCTTGAGGCGCGAGGGGGAGACGAGATTATCCATTACGTATTTATTTTGGACAAAAAATAGGGCAGCAGGCATATATAGGACTGATAAAGCAAGAAAAAAACTATTTCACGCCAAGACCGCGAACACGATGACGCTCTGGATGACCACCATGGCAATCATTACCACGATGGTTTTGAACACGCTCGCGTTGAGGTATTTGCTCACGGCCAAATAGAGAGCATACACCCCATACGACCAGAAAAGGAGTCCAATGAGCAAAAGGGGCACAACCAGAATGTTCAGAGGAGAATTGCTCAGGAGGGATTGAGACAGGACCAGGTTCATCTCGCTCGGGCCAATGACCCCACTCATCAATTGCTGGGTGGCCGTTACCACTTCAGGAATGGCCACGGCGGGGAGAATGATCCCTGCCACCAAAAACAGAAAAAAACCATATAGGTTGACGTGCGCCAGCATGGTCAACGCCCGAATCAGCGATTGTCCGTCGAACGAAATTTTTCTTACGAGAAGACCAACTATTCCAAGGAGTAGTCCCCCCGACAACCAGCGCACGGCATCAATAAACAGGGAGGAAAGAACGGGCTTCCACAAAATGGTCCCGGCCAACAGCAGCGAGGCCAAAATCCCCGCCACCACTCCCAAAATAACGAATCCAACGGCGCGAACCAAACTGGGATGCTGGAAGGAATACTCCATCGCCTGCTTGGGGCGAAGAAACAAATCAGAATAGAAACCCATACTATGTTTGAAAATTTGAGACTATATAAAGGGATTTATTGTGGCTTTCGCGAATAAAACAAATCCAATAATGGCGATGCTAAAATACGGCGAATTCGATCCCGCTGAGAGGGATAGGCCATACTTAACATTTGGCTAAGTGGTTTCCCTTGCAATTTTTCATCCTTTATTTTCATGGCTTTGCGACTCATCGCGGCATCCACAAAATCGGCTAATGCAAT
>JAGVNS010000129.1 GCA_020053155.1 Nitrososphaerota archaeon | reverse complement strand
CAAAAGGTAAAATGCCTGTTACTAGGACAACGGTTAAACCTGAAAACCGAGACTTTCAACAGAGCCACAATAACATGCTGTTTTTTAAATGTCGAAATATTACATGTATCATGGCAAATCGAAGCAGAGCGGGAAATAGGGGAAAAGCCGGGCCCCGTGCACGAACGAGTAGGGCCGGAACGGTTGCAAAAGATATTAACATAGTGTTGACTGGTATCGCTGGGCCAGGGACATGGGTTCCACAAAGGATTGGATATGGACGTTCATCTATTACCATCGACGGATTCAAGGCGATTGTCGCACACAACGCCGGAAAACCGTTGACACCACAGCAGCGTGCAAAAATACTAAACCGATGGATGACAATGCATCGTTGGGCCGAAAAAACGTATTTCAAACCCCGTAAAAAAGATGGGGCGACAATAATACAATTCTACAAAGGACGCGAACTACAAGCCGTTTCCAAAGCAATCGGCGAGCGTGCTGCGGCAGAGATCCGGCGATTGGTAAAATCATTCACCACCCGTTAAACTCAAACACTTATTTTGCTATTCATGTGAATGGCAAATATTCGTTCTCGGCTTCGATAAACTCTTCAAAATTATACTTTTTATGAAGTCTTGAGTTGGTAAATTAGTTGTGGAGTTGGGGTTTCTATTTCCCAAATCGTCTGTCGCGTGAATCAAATGTGGTAATAGCCGTGTTCAAATCCTCTTTTGAGAATTCGGGCCAATACTTGTTGAGAAAAAGCAATTCAGAATAGACGCTCTGATACGTTAAAAATCCAGATAAGCGTTGCGTGTACCCTGTTCGAATAATCAAATCAGGGTCCTGAAAATTGGAATACAAATACTTTTTGAATGACTCTTCATTTATCGAATCGAGAGGGATGTTGGATGCCATCACGTCTTTCACCAATTTTTTAGCCGCATCCACAATCTCCGTGCGCCCATTGTATCCAATGGCAACGTTAATGACACGTTTGGCATAATCTTTGCTTTGGGTTTCTATTTTGCCCATCTTTTCACGCAGACGGATGGGAAATTTTTCGAGGCGGCCTAAAAAGTTAATGGCAAACTCATGCGTTTTGTATAATTCATCCGACAAAATTTTGTCGGCTTCACGCTCAAAAATATCAAACAACACGTTCATTTCCACCGCGCTGCGCGTGATATTTTCTAGAGAGAGCGTGTAAAATGTTGCCACTTTGATGTGGGGGTATTCTCCCAGCCACTGCATGACATCCCACGAGCGCTGCGTCCCTATTTGATAGGCATCGGCCAGAGACAATTTTTGGGTAGCCGCAAACCGGCGGTTTCCATCCGGAATGAAAGCGATTGAGTGTAACGACATAATCATCCCTAACGGGGCATGATATAGAGGAGGGTTGAGACAATATTTAAAGACCTGCCCCGTTTAGCGAGGGAGAAGGACGTATGAAAGAAACCACTGAAAATGAAAATCCAAGCGACAGGGAGAAGCTTTTGAAGGAGCTGAAAGAACGGCTCAGGGAAATAGAAGAGCTGAAACGGGCCCTGGACATTTATCCCCAAAAAGAAGAAGAAAAAGAACCCAATAGGGGGGAAAATGAAAAAGAAAACCACCCCCTCACCAGCGGGCAAGTGAGAGATGCGGTAGAGGAGTTAATCGTCCCCCCATTAGAATTGTTACAGGACCAACCCCCCCTCAAAAAGCAAAAGAAAATTGAAGAGACGGAAGCAACATAATGAAAAACCAAAAAAAGCCCCAAAAAAAGAAAACAACCCTCAACAGTCCACCAATTGTTCCCCCCACTCGCCATAAAATTATCGCCCGTGCCGGAAAAACCATTACCCTGCTAAAGGTAAAGCACGCCCGCACCTTTTTCCAGCGTGCCAAAGGCCTCATGGGAGTAGAAAAAGAAGCATTCAATTACGCCCTGATTTTTCACCTAAAAGAGAAAGAGAAGCTGAATGCGAGCATCCACATGCTATTTATGAAAATGCCCATTGACGTGCTTTGGCTGGATGAACATCAAAAAATAGTAGATCGGGTGAAAAACGCCCAACCCTGGAAACTTAACTATTCCCCCCAAAACGTGGCTAAATACATCATTGAATTGCCGATAGAGACACTCCAAAAAATAAACCCAAAAATAGGCGAAAAAGTGGCGTGGTGAAAAATAAATAGGAGGGGAACGCCGCATTCTTGTACAGTCGTCAACCCAATTTTGTCTTTTGATGAAAAAAAAAATACGTTCAACACCCTCAACCAGTCAAAAACCAACCAAAATGCTACATAAACTCATTTTCCATGGAGTTAAAATCTATTGGAATCCGCTCTGGGAATGAACGAAAACGTTTCCCCTCCCAAGTGGGGGTGGGCCCTGCATAGCGAGAATTTGACGCGCAGTCCATGGAAAAAGACATGGCCCATTCTTTCGACCGAAGAAATAAAACTGCTCGAAGGGACGCTGCATCTTTTTTACCAAAACCCTTCCGCCCAGCAATCGGAACGCGCACTGGTCGAGGCGTTGGATGCATATATGCAAAACAAGTTATGGGTGGTGGAGCCCGACCAGCAGACGTATTTGGAAACCATCCTCCACGACCACGCATTGGGAGCAGGTCCCTTGACCCCGCTCATGGACACGACGGGGGAATTGGAAGAGATTGGAATCAACGGGGTAGGACCCTCTTTTCCCGTGCGCGTATACCACACCCGTACGGGGTGGGAGGAAACCCCCTTGTACTTTTCGGATGCCTCGTACCTCATCGCCCTGCTCAACCGCTTGACGATGGAAAGCGGCATTCGTTTAAGTGCGCAAACGCCCATCATCAATGCGCGCATACAAAACGGGCTGCGCTTGCACGCGGCCATCCATCCCGTGTGCCAAACGGAAGTGGAGGCGAGCATCCGAAAATTCGTCCTGCGACCCACGCATCCGTATCAACTCATCGAAACAGGAATATGGTCCCCCGGCATAGTGGCCTATTTGGAACTCGCATTAGCGTGCGACTGCAACCTTCTCATCGCGGGAAACACGGGAAGTGGAAAAACAACGACATTGAATGCGCTCAGCCACTTGTTTCCTAAAAAAGAGCGGTTGATTCTCATCGAAGAAACCCCTGAATTGAACCTCTCCCATCCCCACCAAGTAAAACTTTCCCCCAAAAGCGAAACGTCCATCGACATGGCACGGTTGATCCGCGAATCCTTGCGCATGCGACCCGACCGCGTAATCGTGGGGGAAATACGCTTTCCCGAAGAGGCGAAAGCGTTCATGGAAGCCATTCTTGCGGGTCAGGGAAAGGGAACGTATAGCACGTTCCATGGACACTCGTCACGCGAAACCATTGCGCGTTTGCACCAATATGGGATTTTGGAACAGGATTTGGGATGGATAAATGTGCTGCTGATTCAGCGCAGGTGGAGCATGGAGTGGAAAAAGGATTTAGTACGTGATGTGCGCCGGGTCACGGAGATAGTTGAAATGGAGTATGATGAGGAGGCCGGCCTGAAAATTCACCCGGTCTTCACGTATTCTCCCGCCCAAAAAAAGTGGAGCATGAACGAATCGAAAGTGGTAGCGAGTCGAATCCCCTTCCATTTTCCCCATTCCACGTTTGAAATGGAATGGAAAAAAAGGGAGACCGAAGCCAAAAAAGGAAAACAAGAGAGGGGAAAAAAATAAATGAATAATCCCTGGCGCGAGTGGAAATATTCAAGGTTAAAAGCGGAATGGGAATGCCAAATGGAATCCTTTCTCAGCCGTCTGACGCTGGAATTGAGCCTGACTCCCCATTTCGAAACGGCGTTCAGGAGCAGCCTGCGTTGGACTCCCGAACCCCTGCGGAGAGAATTGGAAAAAACGCTGCAGCGCGTGGAGAGGGGATTGAGTCTGGAAGAGAGCCTCGCCTTGTTTTCCCAGGGGGCGGAATCCCCCCTCATCACCCGCGTCACGAGCCTATTGGTGCACGTCATCCATGAAGGAATAACCCCTGAAAGCATCCAGGCCTTGCAACGCGTGGCGGAAGATTTGAGAAACCAGGAAAAGACACAACTGCGCGCATATTCCAACCAATTGACGGTGTACGCGCTCGTGTTCATCGCGTGCTCAGCATTGGTTCCGGCCTTTTTCCTTTCCTTCGTGAGCATAGGCTCCACATTCATGGAGATGTCATGGAGGGGTGAGGAAATAGTGTTCATTTCCTGGATCGTCTTTCCATTAGTAAACGCGGCGATTTTAGTGTTGGTATGGTACAAAACCCCTCCATCCATCCGGCAGTCGCACCTTGACCAAAATGATTCGGGGGAACGAAAAAAATCGTTTCTCGAATCACTGGATTTCAAATGCAGGGAAAACGGAATAGAGGGGGGTTTGCACCGGGTGTTGGTCTCCAGTACCATCGAGGGATGCGGCTTGTTCTTGATTGGGTGGAGCGCCTACCTGCATTTCAGCCCTGAAGGAGTAGAACCGCTTCTCCTGCTTGGAGCGGGAGCCTTGTTTCCCCTCCTCGCCAATGTAGTGTTCCAGGAAGCGCGGTTCGAATCCATCACCCAAAAAATGGAAAACCAGTGGCCGGATTCCCTGCTCATGTGGGCCTCTTTCCCTTCCACGGTTTCCTTTTCCAAAGCATTGGGAGAGATGTCCCGAACGACACACGCTCCCATCCGGGAAGAATGGAAAAAAGTGTGGAAGAGGGTCCATCAGGGAGACCATTTTTCGAATGCCATGAAGGGATTTGCGCAAGGACGGAATGGGGTGCTGGGTCTACGCGCATCCCAGCTGTTGGTCCAGGGATACGTGACGGGAATCCCTCTCTCCAACGCCTGCACGCGTCTCGCCCAGGATGGGATGGCTCTCCACTCGTTGCAATCGGAACGGAACGCCGCGCTCCTCATCGAAAAATACACTATTCTGGGAGCGGGGGGATTGCTGGTTCCCCTATTGCTCGGCCTGACCACGGGGATGGTAACGGGATTGGCGCTGGGTTCGGGAGGGGAAATGATTCCCAATCCTATCCAAGACGTGACGGTGATGGCCGTGCGGGGTTACCTCTTTATTTATGCCATGATAGCCAGCCTGTTTGCGGGAATGCTGAATGGTTCCATTCGCCGTGCCGGGGCATACGCTATTTGGCTGATTCCATTGAGCCAGTTTTTGTGGGAAGTGGGACGCGCGGTTTCGGGATAGGGACTCTGTCATAAAGTAGGGTGGTGTAGTATTGTAGTAAAAAAATGAGAAAAATCATTCTGCGCGGTATAGTAAAATAGTCAAAATAAAACAAAATATGGAATAAAACACGCTAATTTTTGAAATGGAGGCACTTTATGATAGTAACGTACTATCATACGAGGCATTCTTTTCTTCATAATTTTGTTTTGCGCGGAGAGATAATTCCCTCGTCAAATCACCCGACTATGCTACAGAGCAAGGATAGGCATACATTATAAACCCCATTCCATTCATCAAAATATGACCGCTTTCTCCCAAAAAATGCCACGCCTACCAAGGAGTCGCCCATCTTTTTTGACCCCGCAAACGCAGGCAATCCACGATCCTACTATGCGGTTTGTGGAATTGGAACATAGGGAGTGGAAGGGGTATACGCTCATCGAAGGGTTTCCAGGTACGGGGCTTGTAGGAACGATCTCCGCCAAATATCTGGTTGAAAACATGGAGTTCAAGGAGATTGGACACCTGCATTCCGAAGTGTTCATGCCCATCATCCGCATCCACAAAGGGGTGCCTGTTTTTCCTTCCCGCATTTACGTGAATGACACGTACAAACTCGTCGTGCTCATATCGGAGCAAGTGATTCCCCGACCATTCATCCCCAAAGTCGCCCGGACGGTAGTCGAATGGATATTGAATAACGGGATTACCCGTGTAATCTCCCTCGCGGGCATCCAGACTGGCGCCAAGGTGGACATGCACGTGTATGGAATCGCCGCCAATGAGGGAAGCAGGGGAATGTTTAAGGGATTGGATGTGGACATGATTGAAGACGGGATTACGACGGGAATAACCGCGCTCATGCTGCTGCACTTGAAAGAGAGCAACGTGAAAGCCATTTCCATTTTGGGAAACGTCACGCTGGGGGCGGACTACAAGGCCGCGGCGGAATTAATCAAACGGTTGAACAAACTGTTGAAACTCAATTTGAAAGTCGACCCCTTGTATGAGCAGGCCAAAAAGACGGAGCAGGAAATAGTCTCCCAAATGAAAAGGGTACAGGAGACGCAGGCACAGGAAGAGCAGCAAGACGTCGAAGGAAAAGGACCCAGTTATTACGCGTGAAGAATAATGACAAGGCGTAGAATTCGCAGAAACAGTGCAAAAAAAGGCGCCCCTTCAACGCCACCTGTGATAACACGGAGAAGATTATCTCCTGAAGAAGCATCCTTTCAGAAAAGAAGATTGGTCGACTTGAGTGAGTTGGCGACCAATACGTGGCAAGATCATCGTTCACGCTTCCCGACCGTTCGCTTGTATAAAAACAACCGACCACCCGAATCGCCTCTTCCAGAAAGTCTTTCTCCCGCAAGGCCAGAGACCTATCGAGCATTCATAGAATCGTTTGCAAGAGAATCCCCTTTTCGATTAAGGCGAATTGGCGATTCCTATTACTACTTGGGAATTTTAACCACCGCTCACAGAGGAATGATGCATGAATCCCTGTGTGGATTGGCAGTCATTGAAAATATTTCGCAGCGTTTTGGGGAACCCTTTGGAAGGAGGGGAGACCCTACCCTCACGCCTGTTTTTTTTGCCAAATTTTTACTATGGGAGGGACGCCAAGGAGGAGAAAAACCTCAAACGTATTGTATGATCGAAGGATTTCAAGGGGGGCAAAATGAGAAAAAATCCGTTGATAGAGTTAGAGCACTAACGAGTGAGCCGGTGGCTAATTTTACATTGAAAGCAATGGTTGCATATGCCCGTCATATGGGAATACGCCGAATCGGAATGATTAAAGCAGATGAAAACCCCTATTTTGAAGATCGGAGAGACAGAGATGCTATGCGTGGGTTATATGGTTTGGCCGCAAAATCAGCCGGGTTCAAACGCATCCCTGGTTCGCGATACAATTGGATTATTGGTTAGTTGAGTTCACTCAGCGTTTCCACATCCTTTTTCTTTCGCCGGGAGGAATCCAAATAGAGTGCGGTAGTGAGCATCATGAGTATGAGCAAGATTCCCGCCAATGCCACCACGTTTTCAGGCAAACTGGGAATGTTGAACAATCCCTCGCTTCCCTGGGAGGGGTTGATGACAAACACGTTGTCCCCGGCTTTTCCTGAAACGCTTCCATCGGGGTTGGCCTGGAAGGCGATTCCTTGGTTCTTGAAATTGTCGTTCAGGGGGATGAGCTGCGCATTCTCGGCGAAATACAATCCTTTGTTGGGGTCGTAATAGAACGACCCACCCTTTCCGGATGCGGAGCGGAGCACTTCGGATTGCCCATCATACGTGAGCACGGGCTTCCCGTTCTCATCCGAGAATTGGAGAGAATGGTCTTGCCCGTCCGCGGTCTTGATGTGGATGGTGCCGTTTTCATCTTGGGAAATGTTTGTTATTTCCTGGTCGTACACCTCTCCCGTTTCCTTGTCGATGACCTTAAAGAAATCCTTGCATTCCCCATCCACGAGCTTGGAATAGAGAACGAATCGCTTGCTGGGGGTTTCAAACACTTGAAAGGGGCCGTTTTTTTCTAAGCCGGCCGTCAAATTGTCCCCTTTGAGTTTGGTTCCGGGAGTATTGGGGTCGGTTTCCACGCTCAAATCGATGGCGGGCTCCTCGCACAGGGTGAGTTCATTCGTGGTAGTGGTGAGTTTACCCGCAAAGTCCTTGACTTCCTGGTCGGAAACCACCGCTTGCGCATGGTGGCGGAGCCAGATGATGAGCTCATTGGTTTGGGGTTTGTAGATGACCGAACCGTTTTCCCACAATCCGCTCTGGAATTTTCCCGCTTGGGGATTAGGGGCGTTGGTGACGAGTACTTCCCGGTCGCCGTACACGTTGATGCTTGCTCCCGGCCCGCTGGCAGACTGGGGCAGCTGCCCCCCTAAGAGGATGCGGTTATGAATCGTGTCAAGCGCGATGTTGGGATAGGTAT
>JAGVNS010000061.1 GCA_020053155.1 Nitrososphaerota archaeon | reverse complement strand
CCTCTCCGCCGTGAAAACGGGGCTATAATGGGTTTTTTCGGCGTTTTATCCCATTTTTGGTTTTTTTTTGGAAAAAGAAGCATCAATCAGGTTTATATTTTCCCGCCTACCCATACGTGCAGCCCCAACATAACGGGAGGGGCTTGGGTTGGGTTGGAGTCATGGCTGAATTACCATTAGCCGCGGTCGACCGCATCATTCGCAAGGCCACGGGAATCCGTGTTTCGGAAGAAGCCGCCAAAGTGCTCGCCGAACATTTGGAAGAAACGGGATTGAATCTTTCCCGCGAAGCAGCTATTTTCGCCAAACACGCCAACAGGAAAACAATTACGGGTGCGGATTTGA
The DNA here is from genome assembly GCA_020053155.1 of Nitrososphaerota archaeon. Classification (GTDB taxonomy): domain Archaea; phylum Iainarchaeota; class Iainarchaeia; order Iainarchaeales; family VGJJ01; genus VGJJ01. The sequence continues at coordinate 5,575 of JAGVNS010000061.1, read as the reverse complement.
GATTGGCGATAAAGAAGTGATATTAAGCCTTTTTTCTTCAAATGATTCTTTTCTGAATATATTTTAGATATTTTGTTTCTTTTGAACGGAAATACTTGAAGCAAAAGTCTGTGACTAATTGGCATTCTCTTTTCATTTTTTCTTTGGTCCCGTATTTTCCTTCTGAATACTTGGTTTGGGGTTCTCTTTGCGCGACCTTGTCGGTATATTTCCCTTTTATCATTTGGATGGTCTTCGGAACGCTGATATTTTTACCTTTCTGGTATCGGTAAAAATAAGCCGTAATGAGCACGGGCTTCCTACCGATGAATGCAATTTCATAGTGTGGTTTTTTGATGACCTTTCCATAGACTTCAATGTCGAAATCCGAGAAATTTTTTACTGGAACCAATGCCGTCGAGCCGTGAATAAGGATGATTTGGCTATCGTTAAATATTTCTTTTAGATACCCAAATAATTCTTTTTTATTCTTGAATCGGAGTATTTCCTCTTTTTTTCTCACCCAAACATGGAGGTTTTGTCCTTTATATAATTGAGGAGCGTCAAAGAAAAGTTGATAGCGGTTTCCCGTGTTTGTTAAGCAAAAGTTGGGGGATACAACTAATCTTTCCAAATCTCTGCATTACGGCTTGTTGCTTATTTTCACTATTTCCACTTCGAACGTGAGCGTTTTTCCCGCTAATGGGTGGTTGAAGTCTATTTTGACTTTGTTGGTGGTCTCGTCTACCTCCACTATTTTCCCACTGCCCGCGTTGGATTGGACGGTGATTCCGATGAGGATGGGGATATTGGCATCGGCCAATTGTTGGATGTCCACTTCTTGTATCGCATCGGGGTTGAATCCCCCATACGCCAATTCGGGGGGAATCACGATGGTTTTCGTTTCCCCTACTTTCATTCCCAATAATCCATCGTCAAACCCTTTGATGAGCGACCCCACTCCTATTTGGAATACGGCCGGGCTTCCGGGCTGCGTCTGGTCAAATATGCTATTGTCGTCCAGCGTTCCTTTGTAATAGAGCGTTACATAGTTTCCTTTCTGGATGGTATCCGTTACAATCGTTTCCCCCAGTAGGTTGCTTTTTCCCGCGCTTTCTTTGGAGGGGAGTTCGGTGCATCCTGCCAGAAAAAGGATGAAAATAATTCCCAATCCAATAATCATGCGATTCATCCTATTTTCCTGGGGCGGTGTTTTTATAAGCTCATTTATTTCCGAAGGGCGTGCAATCGCATTTGAATGTATTTTTTGACCACCCCAAACGTTTCGTGGGGTTCCATTCCCTCATTATTTAACACTAAATCAAAGGGAGAAAGGTCCTCTCCCAATTTGACGTGATACAGGCGTTCATAAATCCCATAACTAATGCGTGCACGGTGCTGAATGAAAGGTTTGACTTTTTTGTAGGGGAGACCATCCCTTACGACAATTCGTTTAATGCGTGCGTCCTCACTGGCCTGCAGCCAAATCCGAATGGCCTTTCCTTTGTAAAGCCAGGGCATCAGCCACCCATCCGATACCGTGTGGGGTTTTTGGTGGAGGAATAAAACCAATCGCCGGTCTACCTCTCGGTCAAATTTGGAATTTTTATCCCGCAGTTTCATCATGCGCTTTCCCTGGGTGGTTTCCCAAAATCCCTTCTCTACTTTTTGAACATTTTTGAGTGAGAGTGCTTTTTTGGCTAATTGATGATGAATAATGGACCCTGAAATGTAGTGGGCGTGGAAATAGTGTGCAAGGGATTTTGCGAGCGTGCTTTTTCCCGAACCAATCAATCCCGAAACGAGAATGGGAAATGGTAGTTTCGTTTTGTTTGTCTTTCTTTTCTTTTTGTATACCTGTTTTTTCATTTTTAGATCACCATCACGATGATGGTACAAAGAATGGCGGCTCCAATGGAAAGGATAGTGATTTCCCGTGCCACGTTTTCCACTTCCAACGAATGCCGGGGGATAGGTTGTGCTTCGTTTGGATTGTTTTCTTTTTTCATTCCATTCCCACCTTTTTTTGGAATGCGTTGGTTACACACACTTTTGTTTCCGCTTGGAGCAATCCCAAAAAACCAACCAGGAAGAATGGAAAAACGATCATGCGGTACAATGCGGGCGTTTGTGCCGCAATGAAATAACCGCTTAACAATCCTGCAATCACCAATGAAACGTACCCTATCCACCGTCTCCGTTTCTGGTTTTCGGGACCGATGTTGCACGCGGCGTTTTTCATGAGAAATTTTCTTTTTTGGACAATAAAAACACCCCCTTCCTTTTTAGGGGTTAGATGCGTTTCATGGGAATGGCGTCTACTGCTTCCTGGGTTGCGCAGATTAACCAATCACCCTCTCCTCCCTTTTTCAAGAAAGTGTGGAAAGTAATGCTTAAAATTCCAAAAGGAAAAGTCTCCACGTATGGGGGTATCGCCAAGCGGATTGGCAGTCCCCTTGCGTCACGCGCCATAGGTAACGCCTGCAATGCCAACCCTTTCGCTCCCCACGTTCCCTGCCACCGCGTGGTATCTGCAAGCGGGGGCATTGGTGGATATGCGTTTGGCGTTTCTAAAAAGATTGCGCTGCTCAAAAAAGAAAGTATTGTTGTGAAAAACGGAAAAATAGTTGATTTTGAAAATATTTTATTTGAGTTTTAAGGCGCGTGCTAGCACTCTCGGTTTTTGTTCAAAAATAGCGAGTAAATTTCGTTTCAATTGCTGATTTGTGAGTATAAGTTTGTCCGCGAGCCTGTATTTGGCGCTCACGGCTTGAATGGTGGTAGGTTCAGGGGGCACGAGCAGGATTGTTTTAACATGCTTGGCCATGTCGATATCTCCGTAACTGTCCGTAATGAGAACGGTTTGATTCATACTAAACGGCCATTTTTTCTCTCGGCACAATTCTTTCAGTGCTTTGAGTTTGGTTCGAACTTTTACTCCGCGTACCTTTCCATTTTTCAATCCTAGTATTTCTTTTACTCCCGTCATTTTTCCTCGTTTATCAAATGTGAGTTGGGTTCCTATTACGGCATCAAATGAGAATTTTTTTTCTTTCCGTAGTTTTTCATTCACCATTCGGGCGTACTCGATGGAGGAAAGCGTGGCGAGTACGAGTTTAATGCGATGCGTTTTCTGCAAATCCCTCAAGGCTTCAATCAACTCCTCTCGTAACGTGGGCCATATTTCGTTTAGCACTTTTTTGAAGTCTTTTTTGGCCATGTTTTGATACTGCAAGAGCCGATTCCCATCCAAGATGGTCTCTTCCACTGTCGTTGTTCCCTGCGCCAGTTTGTGGAGTATTCCCTCATACAAAATGTCTCCTATGGTCGTATGGTCTATTTTATCCGGGTAGGCTAAACGCAATCCCATGTTTCCCGCATCCGCATCGAAGAGCGTTCCATCCATGTCAACGACCACCATGGACACCCGGTTGAACCAATACCGTGGTCTCAGGGCTTGGCGTTTGAGCCTGAATACGAGCGAGTTTCGGAGAAACCCTCCCACGACCTTGGCGCGGGCCATTTTGCTTCGGATGAGTTTGGGCCATTGCATGGATGAATGTGATTTCAGTGGCCTTTAATTATGTTATCGTGTGCGCGTGTCGGTATAATGCGTAACCTATAGCAAAAAGCCTAAGTATTTGAACATTTTCACGGCTTTTTGCATATAGCAAACCGTCCAATAAAAGTTCAAAAATTAAAACGGTTTGCTATATTTTCAGATGACCGGTTTGTGTCCGCTTTCTTTCAACACCATCATGGTCTGCGTGGCGCCGATACCGTCTATTTTTCGCAGGCGGACGGTAATCAATTCATTCAACTCGTCCAAATCCTTCACTCGCACCCGGGTCATGAGGTCAGCCGTTCCCGTGATGATATACGCCTCCTGAATAGCGTCAAATTTTCTCAACTCTTCAAGGATTTCCTGCTGGTACACCTTTTTCCCGCTGGGAAGGACGTTCATGGCCTCTATGAGAATGAATGCCTCAATGGGCCTCCCAATCTTTTGGTAGTCAATGGTCGCCTCATATCGAGTAATGATTTTCAGTTCTTCATAGCGCTTGAGGCGGTGATGCAACGTGGAAAGGGGAAGGTGAAGTTTTTTGGCGATGTTCTGCAAAGGGGTTTTGGCCTCCCATAATATGGCATTCAAAATGGCCTTATCGACCGAATCCAGTTCCATGTTGGAAATTTTCCAACGATTTGTTTAAAATGTTGTCTTTTGTTGCCATTTTTATCTGTTTTTAGGCGGAATTTATTTAAAGGGGAGTCAAAGTATTGAATGCACATGGGATAGGCTCATGGGACGCAAAGCGTTCCTTGGGAGGAGGGACCTCGACACGAATAATGGTGTGTGAATTGGCTCACGTCGGTTCGTGCGGTACCATCCGCGGACTGACTTCATTTAGTGCTGGGGGGAGAATGCACGTAGCTAGGACGTGCGTTCCCCCTTCCATCCTTTCTCTTTTTTGCTGTTTTTTTATCCGCGCATTGCAACATAAACCCTTTTTCATTTTCTCCCGCTCGTTTTTAATCTCGCTCTTCATTGACTTGTCTGGTTTGCATGAAATGGTCTGAAAATAGTGTTTCTATTCTGTTTTTGCTTGTCGTAGCGGCGGTTTCCATTTCCCCGGTCATTTTTCCTGATTATTCGCGTGAATTAGAGCAAGTGATTCAGGAAAACATTCAGACGTTTGGAGTGTGGGGGCCCATTGCCATGATTGTGCTCCTCGTTCTTGCCACCATTTTCTCCCCCATTCCTAATTCGCTCATTATTATTGCAATGGGTGCTACGTACGGTCTTATTGGGGGAACCATTATTGCCATTATTGGTGCCTCCCTTGCGTCTTCCTTTGCTTTTTTTCTCGCTCGAAAATTCGGGGAACAATTAGTGGAGCGTTTTTTTCCCAAAACGCACTTTTTGCATCGCTTTCTAACGAACAACGCGTTTCCCACTATTTTCATTTTACGGTTAATCCCTTCCGTCTCTTTTGATATGGTTTCCTACGGCGTGGGATTGACCAAAATTCCATTCCGCACGTTTTTCATCGCCTCTTTTTTGGGAACCATCCCCGGTATCATTTCTTACGTACTCATCGGCGCCGGTCTGACGAATGATAATTCTCTTTCATGGGCCGGCGTCAGCTTGTACGGCGGTTTGGTCATTTTAGGATTTTATTTGAGCCACAAAATGGGATTGTTTTCAAATGGGGAAAAGGAAGAACCGGCGAAAAAGAAACGAGTAAAAAAGTGGGGAAAAAAATAAAGTGCCCTGTGCGAAATATTTTCTTATTGAGCCATTGAAGATTAAATGCCGCTGCCTTTAGGGTGGATGTACGTTCTGAGTGGCGGGCACAGCGAGCGCGAGCCGGTGATGGGTTTGTTTCTATTTGTTGGATACCCCTGCCTTTAGGGTGGGGAGGAAGTCAGCGGCTTGCCAAAAAAGTATGATTAAAAAGAATGTCCTCGCGAATTGTCTCGGATGACTGCCGAATATTTATAGAGGGTTTTGATTATCTCTTTGTTTTTGGTTGATTTTTCTTTTCTTTTTATTTTTTGGGTCTTTTTTCGATAAAAATGTTGTTCTTTTGGTGAT
>JAGVNS010000145.1 GCA_020053155.1 Nitrososphaerota archaeon | reverse complement strand
CTAAATATTATCCCGATGGCAGGATTTGAATTCAAAAACGGGATTTTTCAGCCCATGAAATAATTCACGCGCTTTTCAGGAATCTGTATGCACTCTATTTGGGTTTTATTCGATTGAGGATTTTTATCCGGTCGTAAACATGGTCGGTGGAAGCGATTCGTTTGTCATGGTTCAATGCGATGGCAGCATGTAGGGAATCGAAAATTCCCATTCCATATTTTTTTCGTAATTCCATACTTTCATTAAATGATTTGGCATCGGTTGAGACAATTTTGAGTTTTGGAAACTTTCGGGAAATAGCTTCCATTAGGTTCATGCTGAGATCGTCTGACATTTCGCGCTTAACCACGATGGCCAGTTCGGTTAGGGTAATGGTAGATGTGTACAATTCCTCTTTTGTCTCTGCTATTTGCGTCGCGAAACTCTGGTGGCGGTCGCTCAGTTTCAACAAGGCAAAAATAATATCAGAATCAAGATACATTTACTTTCCTCTCTTGCTTTCTCTGTAGGCATATTCTTCTGCACGAACGTGGAATCGTTTTTTTATTATATCTAGCTCTTCTCCGATATGGATGAGGGAGTAACGCAGCGCTTCTGCCTTTGTTTTAGCGTACCCTTCTTTCACCAGAGTTTCCAATACCTCTTCCGGGATTCCCGTGAATTCGACTGTGAGTGTAGTCATTTTTTCACCTCAATACCATACTATTGTTTTACTATTAAAAGCATAGCGTCAAAAAGGGGACTTTCACGCGCTTTTCAAAAATCCATGGTTGGGCTCGTACAATTCTCCCGCTTTCTTGAGTTTGATGATGATTTCGCGCACTTTCTCTTCGTCAATTCCCCTCGAAATGGCCTCCGCCACCACATCTTGGATGGGTACGCGGTCCATTTCCTTGCTTTTGCTCTTGACGATTTCCGTAATCACGCGCATGTGATCTCTTGAGGATTGGGTTTGACCACTTGTAACAATGTCAATGTCAATTCTTCCCGTTTCGGGGTCGCGCACCACGTCTTCCAGCGAAGTGCGTACGAGTCGAATGGCGCGTTCCGCATCCTCAATGGTCACTTCATCGCTCAAGCGCACGCGCGCCGAGGCTTCGGCCAGGCGTACGAGTCCTTCCAATTGTCTGGCGGTGGCGGAATAGCTTCCTTGCTGTCTTCCTTGGTCGCGCAGTCCCACGTAAAAGTCTTGGATGGCCTGCGCGGCTCCTTGGGAGAGAATGGGGAATACGCGCTGTCGGGCGAATGAAATGTATTTTCGCAACAGGGCGATGTCAATCAATGGGGAGACTTTTTTCCGTATTTCCTCAATCTCCTGCAAATTTATTTGTTTGTTTCCGCGCTGATACTGCAGCAATTGTTCTCCCGCCTTGTGCGTGGCTAAAATGTGCGAGGCAATCGTAGTGTCCCTTGTTTTGTCGAGCGTGTCGCGTATCATGAAAAACAAATCGAATCGCGAAATGAGGGAAGAGGGCAAATCAATTTGTTCGAAAAAGGGTTTGAACGTGTCAAATCGGGAAAGTTTTGGATTCGCAGCCGCAAGGACGGATGTATCGGTTTTGAAGCGCGTGACAATTCCGGCTTTGGCAATGGACACTTGTCCTTGTTCCATGGCTTCGTGCATGGCGGAGCGGTCTTCCGAATTGTGAACAACAATATTGTTGGCTATAAAATTGTGGCCTCCTTCAACAGTAAGGTCATATATTGTAGTGGTTGGTTCTGCGATCGTTTCATGTAATACGTGCAGTAATTGTTCTATTTTTTGCTTTCTTTCAGCCAATTTTCTTTTTATGATTTCATGGGTATTTGCGAGTGCATTTTTGGGCGGGGTTGTTTTTAAATTCATCCATCTTGTAAGGGTGGATTGGCTTACTCCCGATTCTTTTGCTACTTTAGTTTGGCTAATGCGGTTGTAGTCCATTTCATTTTTGATTTTATTCCATGACGAAATGTCTTTGTTTAGGTTTTCTTGGGCCATTTTTTGTTTCTTTTTCAAATTTTCAATCAAAACTGGAATTTTTTTCATCATTTGTTTTTGAGTTATTTTTTTTATTCCAATATCGCGTAGAATCTGATTTAGTTGGTGGGTGCGTTGATAGCTTAAGCGAGATTTTGCTTGGATAGTGACCTCTTTTATTTCACTGACTTTCCTCCATCGGACATCTCCGTTTACGAGTGTTTCAAAGTATCGAATCTTTTCTTTCGTTTCTTTTGATATGTTTGTTTTTAACGTTCGAGCCTTAAATATTTCCAATACTTTTTGGGCCTTTTTTACGCTTATATTGGCTATTCCGTTCTCAAAGTTGTTGTAGGTAATCTTGTTTATTCCGCATTGTTTTTGGAGCAATCCTAGTTCGAGTCGAATTTCGTTGAGTAAATCTCCAATATTTGGGATTATATTAATCACGCTCCTTTCCCTGTTGGGTTGAATGAATTGATGGAGTTTGTTTCGTTTGCGCGTGCTGGTAAACCCTATTTTTTGTGAAAATGCGGTGAGCGAGTCTGCATCTGTAATCCTAAGAATATAGGCGGCCCTTCTCTTTTCTTTTGATTTTTTGTTTTGTATCTGCGAAATGATTCCATGTTTCAACAATAGGGCTTTGACTTCCATGATTAGTCTTTCGCTTGTCGATGCAAAGCTTACTTGTTGATGCACGGTATCCACGCTTCCTTCGGAATCAAATAGCCCTCTCAGATAATTGGAAGTGTTTTCGGGCGAATGGAAAGCGATTGGCGGGGAGTACTTATTATCAAATTTTTCCATTAGTCCCGGAGCGTGTTTGGCAATAAAGTCAACATGCTCTTCTCCGTTTACTCGTGTGCATATCAATCCTCCTGCTCTTACTGCGCTGGGATAAACGGTGGGTTTGTCGAAGATGCTTTCGCAGCAAGAGCTGAAATCCCCTAATAAGTCTGCATCCTTATTTGTAAATCGAATCAAGTAGTTTTCGGGGGGATTATACGTGACGTTTCCATCCCCTGCCAAATACCCATACAAGCGGGATAATTTTTCGTTGGGTGCTGTTGCTTTGTCATTTGGAAGGCTCGCCGGAACTAGAACAAAGTCTCCTTTTTTCAAATATCCGGCTTTTATAGTTTTAACCTCTTTTTCGCTTGTTGTGAAAAACGGGTGATTAGGAGTTGTCTTTATTTTCTCTCCGCTCTGCAATCGTATTTCCAATACTCTTCCGCTATGTGGATACTCATGGGCAGCCAATACTCTTCGTTTCACTATTTTTAGATTATCATCCATGGATAAGACAAATCGATTTTGAACATCGCGCACACTTATTCCGCTTTTGGTATGATCTATCTTTCCTTCTTTCTTTACTTCTTCAAAAATCTCGCGAATAGGTTTAAGCTCACCATTTTCAGTGCACACCAATGAGTCTCCCATCAAGCATTCCATTTTGTCAAATTCATCCACCATCACCATTCCGCCGGACGCAAGCACCAATGCACCCGCTTTGAGCGTCCACCCTCCTTCCCCAAAATCGTCCTTAACCGCGCTTGCCGTATTATGGACGTAGAATCCGTTGGCAATGAAGTTGTGACTTCCCGAAACGGTCATATCGTATACATATTCATAAGTAGGTTTGAACCCTTTTTTTATTTTAATTTGGTCCCAAAGTATATTGGCATTGCTTAGTTTTTGGAGAAAGCCATCGTCTTCATTTTTCATTAATTCTTTCAATTTAGTATGTGAGGTGCGTGCTTTTCCTTTTTTGTATTGGCTATCGGCCTTTGTTTTTTGCAACGCCTCTTTTATTTCGGGAACAAAGTCAATGTTTGTTTTTTCGTAGTGGATACTTTGTATTATTTTTTCTAATGTCTCTTGTTTTCGCGTAAGCCCGAATCCTATTTTTTCTCGAAATTGCTGAAGATTTCTTTTTCCATAAATTTCAATGCAGTATTGGTCGTTTCGGCTGATAACGGTTATCTTTTTTCCCACGGCCACGTTTCCGGCTCTTTTTCGAAACCTTTTTTTAGATATGATTCCAAACTTGAGGAGGGATAAGTGGATCGTTTGAGCAAGAGATGGACTAATAGAGCTAATCCCAACATTTTTTCCTCCTGTTTTGGAATCGTTGGCGTATCCATCGGTGTCAAATAGTCCTTGAAGAACATTTCGAAGAACATGGTTGGGCATTTCCGTGGCCGCATGGGATAGGGCATTTTCTTTTTTCTCATGGCGCATTCCATACGCGTAAAGAATTTTTCCGAGAATGCGAGAACTCATCCGAAGAGAGGGGATTCTTTCCTCGCTTTTTTCTTTTTCAGGGGTAATTCCAAATTTCTCGTGCAATATTTCGGTGCATCGTTCAAGTATCTGTGAGTCGTTTCCGCAGAGGCGAATGGTCGTTCGGTCATCCCTTCCTTCCATGCTCCCATCCCCCATAATAGCTCCTGCAAGATACGCGACATCTGGATCATCCAGATAAGGGGGAATGCGGTTAGTTATTCCGTGTCGGATAAACAGAGTCGTTATTTTTTGGGCAATTTGGTCATCCGAATACCCTGCTTCACGTGCTAATTCAACCACTTTTTGCAGTTCCCATCCGTGATGGAATTTTGGATTTTGAATGGCATAAATGGTATCCCTGCCCTTTCCCACCTTTTTGGCAATGGCTTGTTTGCTACCATATTTTGGAACGAGCTTCTCAATTATTTCTTTCATCCATTCAGCTAATGGGTTTCCAATTTTGATGTAGGGGTCATCCAATAATGCAGTGAATGTGGGGACATTTTTCCGTTTCCCTTCGGGTAAAAATCGTGGAACCGCAACATAGTCTCCATTTTGCAATTCGCTGGCTTCAATCCATTCGGCCTTACTATTTTTAAGCCGGATGAGTGAGGTGGCGGGCGTAAGGCCCAATTCTCTTCCAGTGCGCGTGGTGAATTGTATCATTTTAGGTGGGGCGTTGATTCTCCAAATTTTTTCAATCGGTTGAATCGCAAAGTCTAATTGCTCCGTGAGTGCGTGTGTTTGTCCGCTAAATTCGTTGCTAAATGCTCCCGGCAATTCTTCGCATTTTAGGTGGTCATCAAATTTTGTTTCGACAAACTCTTCAATGGACTTGAATCCATTGTCATTCAGGATTAATGAATCGGGGGCGACACACAATCCGGCGCTCGAGCTTCCCTTTCCGCTCACATACACTGATTTTGGAGCAATTTTATCCGTGGCTTGCAAGAGCACCGAGTTATGGGAATAGATTCCATTAGATACAAAATTGTGCGTTCCTTCCACCTCTACGTCATATACATACTCTTCGCACGGAATTTCGTTGATGGATTTTATTTTGTCCCAAAAAATATCAGAAATGGCAAGCTTCATAAGGTTGATGATGTCATGCTGGAGCTGGACTTCTTCAAAATTTAATCGGGTATATTGATTCATGAACTCTTGAGCGATGAGATATAAGTTTCCTCGGGTTGGATTTCGGTCTTCGCGTTCATAGTGCTGATACGTTGTGCGTGAAATTCCCATTTCAAACTGTGATAATTGGAGAGTTTGACGTATTCGTTTCAATTCCGGTCTAATATTTGGTACAATATCAATGTTTGTGTTGGATTTGATGTTAAACAATTCTTTGCTAGTATTCTTTTTTCGTTCCGTGATGAACCCTATTTCTTGAATATACCGCTGAGCAAAGGCGCCGCCGATAGTAAGTCTCCAGTAGGGTCGCAAAATGCGTGCACCATTTGTGGCCATTTTTTGGGTTTCTGTTATGCGGCTAACAACTCCAAATCGTAGGAGAAGGTAGGAAAGTTCCCTAATGATTGTCTGACTGGCCGAAGAAATCTCGATAGTGGATTGATGCTTGCCACTTTTTCGTCGTCCTTGAACGTGGCCCTCTGATTCGATAAACGTCTGTAAAAAACCTCTTATTGTATTCAAATCGCTCTTTTGGATGATTTTTGGAATGGTTCGCTCTTGAGAATGATGAAGCATTTCGGGGGCGTTTGTTTGAATAAAGCGGTAGAGCTCGATACTTGAGAGTCCATATGCTTTTGCATTTCCCTGATTTTGCTTATACGGGGTCAAATTGAACAATTTTTGTGATAACTGCTCAAATAAGTCTAGATTTTCCGAGTCTGAATTGGTAAATCGCAGGTGAGCTGAACCATTTTGATTGTCTGTGCATCCCTCCGCCAGTTGCAATCCCACAAACTGTCCAAATTCGAGGGATGTTTTTTCTGGAAAGGTGATGTGAATGGCATTTGTTTTTCCCTTGGAAACTGGAATTAGTGCTTGAGCTTTTCCATGGATCTCTAACTTTCGGGGGGTGGCGATGTAGTCTCCAACGTTCAATTCTTCTGTTCGAACCGCTTTAACTTTGGTGTTTCGGGCAGTGAAAATGGGGTGCGTGTGAGTACACTTGAGTGTTTTTCCCATTTGCGTGATAATATTGAACATTTTTTCCGGTTTGCGTTTGAATGCTACCGTTGCAGTACTAGTGATTTGTTTTACATCCTGATTTAAAATTGGGAGTTCAATTTTTTGTTGCATCAGGGCGTACGTCCCATCACTCATTACGTGTTGGTTATGGTTTAGCATCTGATTTACAATCGTTGAAATGGGGACGAGCTCCCCATTTGAGAGCGGAACGATAGTATCTCCGGCGACGCATTTTCCCGTGCCCGGGTCTCCCACCAATAGTATGTGTACGTTTCCACGAATCTTTGTTTCCCCAGGCAAATTCTTTCGCACCCCCCCAAACAATTGCAGGGAAATGGATTCTTTCACAATTTCATGCCCGAAGATGGATGGGGCAATGGATTGGACGAGAATGTCGTATATTTTTGGGTTTTGGGAGAGCTCCTTTATTTTCGCCTCGTCCTCTTCCACAATCGTCACATCTTCAAATTCTTTTTCCGTTTCTTCCACGTGAACGGCTTCCAAATATCTCCCGTACACGTTTTTTTTGTCCTTGTTGGGGGGGTAGAGGCGCAGCATTCCCGTTATTTGGGTTCTATTTCCAGGGTACACTTTATTTACAAAATCGTCTTCGATGTATACGTCTAAATTAACGGCTTGCTCGCTTCCTTTGAGCATTTCCAATGGTTCTTGGATTTGTATTTTTTGGTAATCGACAAAAACGCTTTCCTCGGACACTAATTCGAAATCACGGTGTTTGCACGAACAGAGCGCAGGTTTGCGTTGTTGGTGCCCGTCTTGTTCCAGTCTATAGGTGTTTGCGCAGCGCTTGCATCTCCATTGGGCATTTTTGAGTTTGGGCATGACTTCCGTGACTTGACGGATAACTCCTTCAACGGAAATGAGCTTTCCAAGTTGTGCGGCGGAGATGTCGCGTACAAGCGGTTGCCGGTCTTTGGGTAGATTTCGGAAGCGAACATTGGGTTTGAACGTTTCCAATTGTAAAACGGATACTTCAATTTTTTGTACCGCTAAGCGCGCGGCTTCCAACAGCAAATCCGGATGTTCCAATAGTTCTTCCGCGAGCTGGTAATCGAATGAATCCAATTCGTTGAAATCCACGATTAATGAGCGTTGTTGGGGATATTCGTGCGCCAGCTTTTCAATCTTTTTTTTGTATTCAATGGTTGAAAAGAACTCTTCGAATTTGGGAATGAATGGGTTGGCATCCCCCTTCTTTTCGGTAGAGGCAATAGACATCTCCTCCGGTTTCTCAAACCGGGATTCTTGAAACTCATTCCCATCCATAGTTGGCCCACGAACCTGCATTTTTCTATTTATAGCGGTTAGCAAACCAAACCGCCAATGGTACGTGTTGGGAGTTAAAATGCGTATTTTGGAGTGCTAGGTTGAACACCTCCCCCCTACTTAATGGGTTCGAGTTCGGGAACCAAACACGAAAAAGGGGGAAAGATGGGGTTCTGAACCCCCTTTAGGTAGAGAGCTTTTTTTGGGGGGGGGGTGGTTTGTCAGGCCTGCAGCCCGGCAATGGCTATCTGGTTGTGGTTGCGCTGTTCCGTCAATGCCCTTTGAATTTTCTCCACCACTTGGCGGTTGTGTGCGATTTGATAGGGCTCCAGGGTTTTCCCTTTCTTGGCCGTGTGGAAATATTCCTCTTTCAGCATACGCGCGAGTTTACGGTAATCGTTGCAACCCTGCTCATACATCTTTCGTCCGGCCACGACTCCACCTGCTATCCCCAAAGCGCCCGCCGTCCCTAGTGTAAGACCTGAAAAGCTTCTGACAGAACTGGCATAACCCTGAGCAATATCAACCCCTAAACCGGCAACTAACCCGAGCACCATTCCCGCTGTTATCCGCCCCCTCATAAACACGCCATCTTCCCTCCGAAGCGGGTGCTTAATATCCCCATTGATCCATCGTGCTTGATTCTTGGCGACCAGGATTTCCATGCTCCCCAATCGCCTTTCCACTCTCTGGTGCCATCCTAGCATGGCTTTCCTTCCGAGTATTCGTCTTCCGAGTGGGGGTCATACTCCTTTGAATGGAGCGGGCTTGGCAAACGAGTGCCTTCGCACTCCTCGCGCAATCTTTCCGCGTAACGTCATGCTACACCCAGGGGGGGGAGTATTTATTTGTTGCGCCGAGCTCTTGGATGACCGGGCGGGGTAGAAGCGAGTTTTTGTCTTGCTGGGCACGTATCGCGGCATACGTTTATATATTCACTTACTGAATAATTCAGTTGGTGAATGGGTTGTGCGTTTTGTTGATCGGGCTTCGGAGCTTCAGGAACTGCGTGCGCTCGAGTCTCTTTCGCGTGCCAAACGGTTTGTGGTCGCGTTGTTTGGTCTTCGCCGCGTGGGGAAGACGCGGTTGCTGCTGGAATTCATTTCATCCAAGGGTGTCTATTTTTTTGTCAATCGTAACAAGACCTCCGTGGATTTGTTGAATGAATTTGGGGGAATTTTGAGGGAAGCGGGTATTTTGGGGGCGCGGGAAGTGGTGGCTTCGTGGGACGATTTTTTTGAAGTAGTGATGGAACGGAAAATTCCCCCGATTGTTTTTGACGAGTTTCAGAATTTTAGTTTTGTGGAGCCGGCTGTTTTTGGTATCATGCAAAAAAACATTGATTTGCATGAGGATAAGCCGGGCTTGATTATTGTTTCAGGTTCCTTAATCGGGTTGATGAAAAATCTGTTCATGAGTGCCAAGGAGCCCTTGTATGGGCGCATTAAGAAAGGAATGAAACTCGAACCCCTGAGTCTGGAATCCTGCTTTGAGCTCGGTGCGGAATTGGGCATGGATAAAGGAGAATTGATTAAGACCTATCTTATTTTTGGGGGCTTTCCAAAATATTTTGTGACTATGGATGATTTTGGGTTGAAAGGGAAGACGGCGGAAGAAATACTGGATTCTCTTTTGTGGGCCAAGGGTGCCCCCCTCGAGGATGAGGTGAATGGGATATTGTCTCAAGAGTTTGGGGGGAGGAGTGGAATTTATTACTCTATTTTGGAAGCCATCGCGAATGGAAACAACACCATTTCAGCGATTGCGGGTTATTTGGGTACGACACCATCCTCGCTGACACGGCAAATAAAGGAATTGCGGGATTATTTTGAATTGATTGAATTTGAACTCCCGTATGAGGGGAAACGAGGCATCTATCGGATTAAACACCCACTGATGTGGTTCTGGTTTTCAGAGATATACCGGAATTATTCCGATTATGCCGTGCGTAAGCCAGAATTCATGCAAAAGGTGAAGAAAAACCTGAATACGATCTATGGTCGGGCATTTGAGCACGTTGCACGATCCTTCCTGGTTCAAAAATTGGAGATGAAGGAAGCCTATCGTCAATGGGGGAAAATCAGGGGGGCTAAAAGAGAGGAAAGTACTTACGAGATTGATTTGTTGGGGGAAAATGAGAAAGGGGCGTTTGCATTTGAAATCAAATGGAGTACCCTATCCTTTACCACCGCCCTCCGCTTGTTAATCGACCTTGAAACCAAAACGGGTTACGTGAAACGGCTTCCAAAGAATAAACTAAAAATAGGCCTGGTAGCCAAAAAGATTGAAAATAAATCCAAACTCCGCCGCAAGGGCTATCTGGTTTTCGATTTGGACGACTTTTGAATGGGGTCGCTTACTCGCTTTTTTTGGGGCGTTGATTCAGTGAATCTCAATACCTTTTTTCTTACCCCTGGGGCTTTTTTTCAATAGGATTTGGAGTTTTTCCATGTCTATCTAGTAGTAACGCGGTTTTCGATCACGAGTGGTTAAGTGCCGTTTCATTGTCCGATTGAATCAGGAAAAGGACTCTTTTCACGCGGGTGAAAATGACTACATTTTTCATTTGGTGGGAGATAGGTATGCGTTCAGGAATCAAACAGGATAGAGGATATACGAGGGAGATCTGAAACAAGTAGGATGACTGTCTTTTTCCGTCTCGGGGTTTTCCATCCTCGTCTGAACGAGCGGGTCTGAATGCGCTCCCATGAAAAAACGAGCATTGAGAAAAAATGAATAATGAGAGGGGCTATTCCCACCATTTTTTTTCGCGCTGACTATAGGCCTTTAACTGGTCGATAACTTCTGCCACTCGTTGGAGGAGTGCAGTGTTGTAAGCGACTTGTTCAAAAAGCAATGGTTTATTTCCCCTAACTTCATGGAATCCCGCTTCGCGCAAAACGCCTTGGAGTTTCTTGTAATCCTTCCCAAATGGATCGTCGATTCGTAACATTTTGAGGACCATGGTATGGGGCATTGATGCCATTGCCCTTGTCCATCGTCCTATTGAGAGCTCTTCAGAATTTGGTTTAATTGGTTGTGTCTTATTTGAGCGACGCATAGCTGCAAGAATTCTCCGCCTACTTGCTTCCGGAATGGAAATATCCCCACTCGCCCAGCGGGCTTTATTCTTTTGGAGTAGCAGCTCCCAACTTTTTAGACGGGTGTCCACTTTTCGGTACCAATCTTCTTTCTGACCTAGCAGGTTAGTTGTGACCGGGGAAATAACTCCCCTGAACGGCCTCCCTTCCTCGCGTCGAGCTCGTTGAATGGCCTTGCCTATTTTTCCTCGGATAGTCGCCATGCTACGCCTAGGGGGGGAGTATTTATTCTTTGCTATGATTCAACGGGCTTTGGCGTGGATTCCATTATTTTCATTATTCTTTCTCGCACCCACTTTGGGGACTTTTTTAGCAAGACGTTAAGTTTTTTCGTGTCCACTTTTTGCAGTAGGTTTTGGCGTGCCTCTTCGGGTATTTTTTGCCTGAAATACACGAAATCAATCAGTGTTTTTTCAATGGTTGACACGGGAATCCAGTAGTTGTAGTGGTGGATGGTTTCAAATCCAAAAAAGAGTTTCCGTGAGATATGTCTCAAAACAAAATTGGTTTCCATCATTTCTCGCACGCCCAGACGAACATTTTTGGTGGTGATAATAGTGGGATTCGTGGCCTGCGTCCAAAGATGATAATGGGTTAGTGCGTAGTGCAGCCCATAATAGAATGGCTGGAATGCAAATCCTGCTACGATGGCATCATCCTGCATCGTGTAATGTCCTTTTTCAATGGATTGGATTTTTTTATTTTTGATGAGCGTATGCAGCAATAGTTTGACATAGTGGGGGGACCCTTTTTGGGGTTTGAGCCAGAGTCGCACATCGCGTGTCGTGAAGAGGGGCCAATTCTTGAAGTGTTCGATGACTTTTTGAGTGGTGGTCATGTGTTAAACCGTCGTTGGAGGGCAGAAACCATTTGGTCAAATGTGGGAATGACCCCCCCCAGGATGAGACTTTTAAGATTTGCCTCGTCTGTTGGTTTGGGGAGAGTGGGTAGCTGTTTGATTAGCATGCCTCTTTCCTGTGTTGAGAGTTTGGCGATGGTACTCAAATGATAGACATCGTAAATATCCCGGATGAGTTTTCGATTTTGGAAGGCGGCGAGTTTTTCACGAAGCAGTTCCTCAGGGGAAGGGGTGAGTATGGTCAAATAGGTTCCATCGCTTTTTTCGTAATTGGAGGCCACGGGGTTCTTGAATGGACGAAGCGCGGTTTCAAAAGAAACCATCGTCCGTTCCCTTTGAATGGAGGCATAGATGGCATTCGCCGTTTTTCTAAACTTATTCAATACGGCCCCTTCCTTTTCAAGTCCTTGAATTAATTCGTCTTGAAAATTGGGTTTGGGGGCGAGGTAGAAATCCACATCCTCCGAAAAGCGATTTCCGTTAAAGCATCTCCAGATGGCCGTTCCACCATGCATGATGGCGTTGGGTTCGAGGTCATAAACTATTTGGACCAGCGTGTCTTGCAAGATGGCCATGTCTCGATGATACTGGCGCTTGAGGCGCAAATTCAAGGGAATATCCATATTATAGTAAAACTACCAAAGTTATATAAAAGACTAACTTTGGTTGATTCATTAATACTAGGGGTTTATTACCTTAAACTGGGCCGTTTTGTCTATGCAAAAGAATTCAGTTAGATTGTATCGCAAAGGAAAAATAACCATGCGCAAGGCGGCCATGGATGCGAATCTATCCATCTGGGAAATGGAACAATACTTGGTTCGCCACGGCTACAAGTCCCAGTATTCGGTGGAAGATTTGCAGCACGAGATGGGATTGCTGTCTAAGGCAAAGAATTTGAAGAAGTGAGGGAAGCGCTTAATAATGCTCAAACCATCCATAGAAATATGGGATACATGTTGTGTGACAGGCCTTATGACTCCACTTTTTAGGTAAAATTTTAGTGGGAAAGCCCCGTTTTTTGTTT
>JAGVNS010000015.1 GCA_020053155.1 Nitrososphaerota archaeon | reverse complement strand
GGGATTTCTTGAAATGGTTCAACACCTGATTCACGTTTCCACGGACGGTTTCGTATTTCTGCAAATCCAACAATTCATCCAGCTTCTTTTTCCGCTCCCCGGGATTGAGTTTGAGGAAGTAATCCACCTGGTTCTGCTCGGAATATACCGCACGCGTGAACAACTCGTACGAAACCTGCAGCTCTTTTTCGATGCGCTCGGTCACTTGACTGGGTTTGGGACCCACCAACAACGATTCCCCCAAATACAGGCGACCTTCATTCGTACCATTGCGCTTTACCAATCGTTCCACGCGGTACTTTTTGTCACCAATGGAAAAACACACGCCTATTTTTGCCGTATCCGCCGAAAAGGGTTTGCGCATGAGTAAATCGGTGGTACTCAGTCGCCTATTTTGGAGGGCAGGAAACGTGCCAAAAAGGCCATAACAAAGCGCATCCATCACACTGCTCTTTCCGGAGCCGATAACCCCCACCAAAACGTTGGTTCCCTTCCTAAAGCGCAGCGTGGTATTTCGGTGGGTCTTCCAATTCTCCAAGGTAATGGAATCAATCATATGCAAGTCAAACTACCTACGACTCGAAGGCATATAAGAAAATGGGAGGAAAAACGCCAATGATTAAAAGTGTCTTTAGACTCCTTTTTCTATGACACCTATTCAATTAGCCGGCTGTGCCATCCTAGAAGGAGATACCATCCTCCTCCTTTACCGAATCAAATCGAACTGGTATGAAATGCCTGGCGGGAAACGAGAAGTGGGTGAAAGCCTTGAAGATACCGCACGGCGGGAATTACACGAAGAAGTGGGGTGCAACGTCACCATTATTCGAAAACTGGGGCAGGATTCGTTCAGTGAAAAAGGAAAGGGGTACGAGTATCACTGGTTTCTCGCTGAAATTCCAAAAAATCAACGTCCAACCGTACAAGAGCCCACCATTTTTTCCAAAATGGAATACGTTCCGCTTTCAAAATTAGGGGAGTATTCCCTTAGCAACAACATGCGCCAATTCCAGTTGTATTGGATGAAAAAAAACTAAACCAGTGTCATTCCTTCCACTTCAACGCTTTCGACGGATGGAAGGGCTTCTATTTCTTTTGTTAAAAGGTCCAATGCATCGTCCTTCTTTTCAGGAATCAAATAACCGGCTTTCAATACCACAACGCCAAACCCAATGGGTTCTCGTTTAACGTCTTTGCATTCTCCGTTGGCACAGGCGCGGAGTTCTTTTTCCGTGACTTCCAAGTCTTCCATGTTTTTGGCATTAACCTTGAAAATAACGAACGTTTTACCCATGAAAAATCAACTCGGACTATGGGCCCGTGTACACGGTGCCGTCTTCCCCCACACACGTGTAGGTTTTGGCTGATTCTCGGCAATGGGAGCAGCGCACAATCTTCACTTTTACATTTCCAGGGCAGGGAAACTCGACGAAATTGTCTACCACATATTTGTTACACGACGTGCAGGTCTTCATAATAGAAAACGCCCTGGCAAACGGTTAAAAACAAAACCCTCTCAACGAGGCAAAAAGGAAAATGAAAGCCCTTTACGGGCGGCATTTAAGACCTTTTGGACCCCCACTTTTATCGTACGGTTGGCCTCGCATCTCACCCATTTCGCTGGGCGGGCACGAAGGTCTATCGGAGGGATTTACAATCCCCCAATAAATCAAATAAAATAACAGGGTATACGGTTGGCCCCGTAGCTTAGTCTGGATAGAGTGTCGGGCTTCGGACCCGAAGGTCGGGGGTTCAAATCCCTCCGGGGTCGCTCGAATGAATGCAATTGAAATAACGGAAATGCTGCTCAATGAGTGCAGGCATTGTGTATTAGCCACCGCTACCAAAATGGGCAAACCCGAGGTATCTTTTATGCGATTTGTTCGTGGAAAAAAATGGGAAATATTTTTCCAGACGTTCAAGACTTATCGAAAGTGGAAAAACATCCAAGAAAACCCGATTGCCAGCGTAAGCCTTTACCAAAAACCATCCGCTGTCCAAATGGACGGAATTATTGTTACAATGGAGAATGAAGAATTGGGGGAATTCAAGAAAGCCTACGCCAAAAAACATGAGGGGGACACCTACACCGTGGATCCGAATGCCGTTTTTTTTAAGTTTGTTCCAAACTGGATAAGAGTCAGGATGCCAGAACACTATCCACCAAAATTTGAAGTGATACTCGATAAAGAGGGGACGAAATGAAAAACGCGATTATTTTCCACGGGACAGGAAGCTCGCCAAATTCGCATTGGACACCGTGGCTCAAGAAAGAACTAGAGGCTAATGGATTCAGTGTTCAAACACTTCAATTCCCCAACACGGACAATCCCAGTATTGAAGAGTGGCTGCCCTTTGCATTGAAGAATTTTAAATTTGAAAAAAACACTATCCTTATTGGCCACTCTGCAGGTTCCCCCCTCATTCTAAGCATCTTGGAAAATATTGATATACAAATTAAGGGTGCTATTTTAGTCGCTGGATTCTCTTCACCAATAAAAGGAGGAAAAGCCTCGCCAATTTTGCAAGAAAAATATAATTGGGATAAAATAAAGTCAAACGCTAGGAAATTTACCTTTATCAATTCCGATAATGACCCATGGGATGCCAACGAAAAACAAGGAATGGAAATGAACAAACACCTTGGAGGAAAGTTGATTATTTTACACGAGGGTCATATGGGGTCTAACATGTTTAATCAACCATACAAAGAATTTCCCTTACTGCTTAAACTAATTCTTGAGGAATATCAATGAAAAAGAACGTTCTTTCCATCGAAATCAACGCGCCCGTTGAGACCGTTTTCGAATTTACGCGAAATCCTAATGACAATAGGGGCTTCGCCCCTATGACCCCACGCGTGTTCTCCGCGGGCCCTTCGGGCCTCGCGGTATCTTTTTTATGACGCTGGTGCGTCT
>JAGVNS010000093.1 GCA_020053155.1 Nitrososphaerota archaeon | reverse complement strand
CGCTTCCCCCCCATCATTGTGCAAATATAATTGAATGGGAATTTCTTCCCCCAACACTGGATTTTCTCCCGCAATCACCGTGGCAAAACTTCCTTTTCCGTCAAATCGCGCTTGCTGATACAATCCAATCGTTCCGTTGACTATCTCCAATTTTTCTAATGAAGGAGAACCCGTAGCGCACACGCGCACATTGGTTTGCGGGGTGGTTTGAAGGGAGGGGGGAATAATCACATGCACTTTCTTTGAATCAGGATGAATGATTGGTGGATGAATAATAAAAAAAGGCTGGATGGATTGATTGATGAAAATGCTCACGTTTGCATCCGCTTCGTTCAATGGAAACAAATCGATGGGAAGGCTTACTATTGTGTCATTCCCGGCTATTGTATAATCCTCAAATGGAGCAAATGAAAATGATTCGCATTGCGTTTGGTTGGGGGTTGTGAGAAAGATGGAATTGAATCCCTGTGCATCAATGGTTGTCTCGTTTAGTGTGAGTCCGTGAACTATCCCCACAAGAATAAGTAATGCAAGCACCACGTTGAGCGTATATTTCACTTTTTATTTCCCCCGTTGAATTTGATGGATTGAATCCAGTTGATTATTTCCTCGCAAATGACCTTTTTAGCCCTATTGGTCGGGGTCACCCGCACGGGAATCCCGCGATAGTGCGCGCGAACCTTTTTTTCACAGTATTTTTCCTCTTCGCAGAAAAGGTTTTCCTGGATTTTGAGATCGGAATAGTTCCTCTTCCTCAACCTCTTTTCCAATAGGGTGGGGGAGCACGTGAGAATGATGATTCCATTTACGGGGAGTCTGATTTCACACAAAAGATGGCCCACTATCACCGTCTGTTTTGTTATGTTGCGAATTTCTCGTTGGAGGACCTTTTTCAACGCTGACACGTCCACCTCATACTCTTTTTGAGTCGAATCCCAAACTCCTATTCCATGTTTGCGAATCAGGGCTTTTTCTTCAATCATGCCAAAACCCATTTTGGAATTGAGAAATCGTGCCAGTTGGGATTTGCCCGTGCCCGGGGTGCCGGTAATAGCCAAGCGAAAAGAGGAATGGGGGAATCGGAGGGAGGGCATGATAATCAACTTCCTATCCCGCATGAAGAAGAAAAAGGAGGCGGCCCAGGGGGTGCCGACCGTTCCTCCTTGAATAACAGGTAGTAATGAAAATGGGGGGAGAACCCAGTGTCCCAGCGGGGGTTGCATGGGGCAATGGTTCTGTTTCCCGCCCTTCCTACTCGTTGTGAGACGCGCCAACCGCTCCCGACAGGGGGTGCGGGGAAACGGCCGCGGTCCGATAGAGGGTCATTTCCGGCCTGCCTCTCAAAGGGGTTTGACCATGAAATCCCACTCTGTGAATGGTAAACAACCCAAGTATAAATACCTTTCGCCAAACAGAGGAGAGATTAGGCTTTTTTTCAATAATCAAGGAAAAGAGTTATCACGTTTGGCAAAAAAAGGGCTATTTAGCCACCGTTTCTTGTGTATAAACGTAAAATGGGGAAAAAGTGTTTTGGGAAAAAGTGCGCGCACCAAAAATGAAAAAAAGGTCGTTATGTTAAACGCCTCAAAAAACAAAAATAGTTTTCCTTTTTTGAAAGACCCTTATGTTTTACGCAAGGGAAATGGATGGGTGAATTCAAAAATTCAAAAAATAACGGAACATAACTTTTCTATCTTTTAGTTAACGATTTTAGCGTAATCGAATCGTATCCAGATTTCGGATGGCCATGCTCGGAACCCCAAATTTCTGGGTGATATATTTGGCAAATGCCACGGTTTTGACCTTATTTCCGTGATCGATAATGATGCGTTTGGGTTTGGGGTTTATGTTGCGAATGTAATTGAGCAGTTGACCCCGGTCGGAATGACCCGAGTTATGTAAGCAAATTCCCCCGCGTCCACCCACAAAATTTTCGACTCCAGGGATTGAGATGTCATATTCAAATTCGGGCTTTGGGGTTTGGGTGATTTCCACAATTGGATCAACTCGCAAGTCACCCGATAGGAACTTTTGAATCGTCTGATAGGCAGGATGATCCGATTTAACGTCTTTGAAAAGCTTGTTTAAAACGGTTAATCCAATCAAATGTCGGTTCTTGGTTCTATCGTTCGAAACGTAGTCCCATGCGAGTTTTTTGAGAGTAGGGTCTTGGATGAGTGGGATCAATTCATTGAATTTTAACTCTTTGGTGGGCAACGCAAATGGAGTGAATCCCTTCAGATTGTTCATTCGGATAAAGTCTTTTTCAGTAAAATAGATTTTGTAGGCCGTGGTTTCCTTGAGCAGGTTACCATTGAGCATTCGTTCTTTTTCAATAAATGGTCCTTTGATGCGCGCCAAAATTCCGTGTTGGAGTAATAAATAGGCTAAATCCGAAACGAGCTGCTTACTGGCGGTTTTGGCGGCCAAATATCCTTTTCCTGTTTTGCTGTTTTTGTAGTGATACCCATCCCCCGCAAAATACCCGTGCAAGAATTCTCCCTGGTTTTCGATGGACAAATTATATATGATGGAAGGCACTCGTTTATTTTTGGCCCCTTTTCCCACCCCAATATTTTCTAGGAACTCCGCCAGTAAGGAATTGTTAATCCGTACTTGAATAGCAGTGGGGTGGGGTATATGAGTGGTCGTTTCCAATCCAAATGCTTTTTGGATGCATTCGCACGCATCTTTGACAAGTGTTTCCTTTTCATGCGACCCAAAACTAAGAGTGGGACGGTCACATTTTCCATAATCAATGTGCCCTTCCGCAATATAGTATCCTAAAAATCGAGCGAGGCTCTTCATATCACGACAGTGCGTTTTCAAAAAGGCAGGTATTTTTTTAGTGCTCCTATTTCCCCCTTTTTTGGGCATGAAAACATCTTCATGGATACCATAATTTTCATTGGAAACGTGGTGGGCAATCGCTATTTCCGTTAACGTGTGGGATTCGGGAACTTTTGCGGGAATCACCAAATAATCCCCCACTTTTAGTTCACCTGTTTTGAGCGTCTTTATTTCTCCTTCCTGCAAAACAAATGTGCTATGCCCTTTGGATGCTTGCACGCTTCTCCCCGATTTTGTTTTAATGAATAAATGATTAGCAGTTGTTTTATGTTTGATAATATGTGAAGCGGGGTGCAATTCTATTTTTCCTTCAGCATCAAATGCCGGAACCAAAATATCGTTCAGTTCCTTGATTCCCTCTTCTTTTTCACCAAATTGTTCATCAGCCATTTCTCCGATTTGTACAAGTTTGAACTCCCCATTTTGTTTGATGAATACTTCAGTTTCATACGGAACCGAATACCCTTCCAAGCTTTCCACGCCCATCCTCACGTTCACTACTTTTGTTTTCCCCGCAGCATCCGCCACAGGAATCTCTCGAACCCCCCCCTGTAGTTTGCGTCCTAAACTTCCGTCTCCCTGGTACCCGGTAAACACGAGAAAATTTTTCTCATCCCCCGCCATGCGGTAAAAATAATCCAGGCTTGCTCCCCCGTTCAGCATTCCGCTGGAGGCAAGGATGATGGCCTTTCCGTTGGTTAATACTTCGTCTCGCCCCTTGGCGGTGACCATGTTGAACACCGGACTCGTGAACGGGGAATCGTTGCTCAGTATGCGCCGTTGAATGTTTTGGCGCAGATAATCTGGATACGCCGTATGAATGGCACTCGCTTCGCGTGTCAGACCATCCACATACACTTTGGCAT
>JAGVNS010000055.1 GCA_020053155.1 Nitrososphaerota archaeon | reverse complement strand
CCTTCTTTGTCTTTTGTGGGTAAAATACCAATCGTCAAACCATTGGCGGATTTGGCCCCTTTGTTCACGGCATCCATGACCCCTTTGTTACGACCGCCGCTCAACAAGGTCCATTTATTTTGAGCAATCTGCTTTCCGAGCTCAAATGCCATTTCCGTGTCCCAATTTGTCGCATTAGTCCCGGGACCCATTACACCAATGATTGGTTTACTCATAAGGTAAAAGAGAGATAAAGAGTTTAATAGCATTCCCAAAAATTTTCCCTAGTTTTATAATTACAACTCTCACTTTGCTCAAAAATGGAAAAACGATTCTATGTAGATACGTGCATCTGGAGAGATTATTTTGAGGATAGGATGGACAATATGCGCCCAATGGGAGAGTTTGCCTCCCATTTCCTCTTTGAAGCGAACGAAAAAGGATGTTCCTTTCTTTATTCTGACTTGGTCGTTGAAGAACTCCAAAAAGCATATTCCCCACAAAAAATTGCCCTTATTTTTCAACCTTACCTTTCCAACCTTCGGAAAGTTCCTATTACGCGTGAACAGGCACTAGAATCAAAACAACTAGCTCGCACGCGCACGGAGTCCCATCGACAAGATATTTTGCATGCTATTCTTGCACGAGACAATCATGCCACTTTGGTAACACGGGATAAAGGATTCGAGAGCTTGACAGACATGGTCGTTATCGCTAGGCCCGAAGAAATCAGGTTAGATTAAATTTTTGATCCAACTTGCGCAAAAAGGCTTCTCCGGCTTCTCTTTTCGCCTTCTGCCATTCTTCCTCTGTTTTATATTTTGCTTGCCCTTTCAAGGCACCGCGAGCCGCAAACAATGCTTTCCACGCTCGCTCCTTGTCCCCACGGGGGGAAACGACCGCCTGCGTTTTCGAATGGAGTTCTTTTTTGTCCATAAAAATAACTGAGACGTTTCTCTTAATAAAACTAGGGTGAAAAACAAGAAATTCTATATTTTTTCCAGGTAATACGTCCAGCCCGGCTGCCATTTCCAAGGGGTGCTCACTTGTTTTTCCAATGGAACCTTGTTAATCCAATACTCTAAACCGTATTGTGTGGCACGGTGGCCGATGATCATGACTTTCTTTCCGTCATTGTTTTTTAGCAGGTCTTCGAGGAAGCTTTTCATTCGCTCGTTGGTTTGTAAATAGCTTTCCCCATCCGGAAACGGCACTCTAATTCGGTTTATTTTTTCTTTATCGACAAAATCACTGGGTTTGTGCGTAAAATTCCCGTAATTGCATTCACGCAATCGCTTATCCCGAATAATGGGAAACTTCTCTCCGAACGCAATTTCAGCCGTTTTGCATGCGCGCTGTAAATCGGAGCAAAAAATGGCATCAAATGATTCGCTGGAACGGCGCATTCCAAGTTCAATGCTCTGTTGCACTCCTAAGGGGGAAAGTTCAACGTCATTCCAACCCGAAACGACGTGCTTCTCGTTGTCGAGTGTCGTGCTGTGCGCCTCATTGACGATGGTAATCATCCTGCTTTTTCCCCTACGGAGAAATCAACAAAATGTTATCCCCGCGCAGCACGACTTTCCCGTATTTTGTTTTGGGTTGTCCGTTTTCAAGGGATTCCGCATCTTCCAAGACAATGTTCATGTGCACATCGAACGCTTTGAGTACGCCACGGAATTGCAAGGACCCTTTCAATTCCACTAAGACGTTCTTGTTTAGACTTTCCGTCAACCAGTCAAATGGTCGGGATTGGGCATTTTGATTCATATTTTTTTTCCTCCAATTTGGAATAACTCCAAAAAAATAATCAGAGATGGACCTCTTCCATCCCCTTTTCACTTGCTTTTTTTCCGCCGCTAAACAAGCGGGAAAAGAATCCCATTATTCCCGCCAAAAAACCGGACGATTTCTTCTCCGAGACTTGAACGGGCAATCCCGCCAATCGCGCGGCCAATCGTTGGATTTCGACCGATGATTTGGCTTGGGGGTTGCGCAGCATCAATGGTACGGCGCGGTCCTTCAAAAACGAGTGACGCATCTCATCATCATAGGGAATGGTCCCATACACGGGAAGCTCGAGCATGCGCGATACTTCATCCTTTGAAATTTCCCCTTTCTCAAAATGAACCATGTTCAAGACGATTCCCACTGGTTTACTCCCCAATCGTTGTGCGACGATTTTGGTTTTGAGCACGTCCGCGATGGATGGAGAATCAGGCGTTGCTACTAACAAGCATTCTTCGGTGGCCGCGATGCTGGCTAACACGGATTTTTCTATTCCTGCCGGACCATCCAAAATGATAAAATCAAATTTGTGCTGGACGGCTTTGATGACGGTAGCAAGTCGGTCCGCGTCTACGCGGCGGTAGTTTTCCAAACTTAAGCCGGAAGGAATGAGCTTCAGTCCTGCTGGACCGTCATACAACGCATCCTGCACACCTGCTTCGCCCAATAATACATCGTGCAGCGTGATGGGGGAGGATTGCATTCCCAGCATGAGCGAGAGATTGGCCATGGCGATATCGGCATCCACCAAACACACGCTCACTCCTCGCTGTGCGAGGGCGATTCCTAAATTAGCTGCGAGGGTGGTTTTCCCGACTCCCCCTTTTCCCGAAACAATGGTAATGCTTCGACCCATATACTCATTCACCGAACCCACGGAATACTCCTATAGAATGGGTCAAGGGATTTAAAGGCAACGCGAAAAAACGGATATGAATAGCTATTACAATCCTACGCTACCAGCAAACGGCGTATTTCCTGCTTTTTCCCCAATTCGCTGGATGCCATTAGAATATATTGCCTTACTTGAACACTCGTTAATCCCAACTCATGAGCAATAAATTCCATTGGTTCCTCTGCAAAATAGTGCCGGGCAAAACATTCTCCTATGGGGGGTTCCAGCTTACCCACTGCTAATTGTATGACGCGAACCATTTCCCGGGATTGGGCAACATCCACTGGAGAACGCGCGGGGGCCCTTGCATGCAAAAAATCAAAACGGACTCCACCCAATTTAGGAGCCCGAACAACTGGAAGCCCCGAATCCCTGAAAGCCCTTTCCATTCCAAAACGGATCCTTTGGTAATAGACCCGTTTGTTAGCCCTTAAGTTCC
This sequence comes from Nitrososphaerota archaeon, assembly GCA_020053155.1. Taxonomy (GTDB): domain Archaea; phylum Iainarchaeota; class Iainarchaeia; order Iainarchaeales; family VGJJ01; genus VGJJ01. The sequence continues at coordinate 5,010 of JAGVNS010000055.1, read as the reverse complement.
CGACATGTGCAGGGGATTTTTTCTTTCCTTTTTGTGCCTTTCCAATATTCTGTCGGTGTGCGGCTGCTTTGGGTTTTCCTTTCAACCCAATCGACCGTGCAAGACCATATTGTTTATTCATTACTTTCCCTTTATTCCACGGAACTTGCCCCGCATGCGCAAGAGACATTTGTGTACGAGTAGCAGTGCTATGCCGTTTTCCACGGAAACTGGGCGGAGGGACACGACCCATTTCCTACTCCCCGTGTGCTTTCAAGAAGGATTCTATTTCTTTGGCCAGAGCAGCTAGTTCTACGCGCGTCATGTCGCTCGCCGCACGAACAATGTATATTTTTCCGTTATAGGGAAAAACCATGAACCAATTTTCCTTGTCTTTAATGAGAATGGTTTCGCTTTCAGGGAGTTCGGTTTTGATGTAGTTGAACATGGCGCTCCCAATGATGGCTTCGGAAAAATCGTTTTCATCGGTTGAAATCACGATGCTCCCGGTGGGGGAGCAGATGCAGATGGAGTCCACCAAATGCTTCTTTTTCATGGACTGAATCAAATCTTGCACACTTGCAGTGTTTAACTCAAACTTGTGGCGGGAAAGAAAAGTGTTGAGCAAGTGCATCTGGTCTTGAGGTGGGCCTTTGTCATCCACGTCCAACACGCGACGTGTGATTCCCCTTACCATCGAACGAACTCTTCGCATGACCATATTCATTTCCCCCACCCCTTTAATTCCCGTTGATTCCCGCCAACCCAAACTTTTTGAACAACGATTCTTTGGATGCGGGCTCATTCGATTGAACGGGCGTTCCGATGGCCTGGCTCAAGCCCGAATCGAACCTATCCTTGATGAGCGATTTGAATTGCCCCTTTTGGATGGGTTTGGTGAGTTTAAGGGAAGCATTGAATGCCGTCACCAAATCCACTTGCTGGGGGGATAGTTCAACAATGTCCAACACCCCGCTTTCAGCGAGAAAACCGTTCAACGCATGGGGAAGGGCGGCATCTCCATTCAATGTGCAGTGCGCCCCATAATATTCATAAACGACCCCCATCCCCTGCCCATTCCTGAAAAGAAGGGCGAATTCTTCCAACCCAAACGAGCCGATGAGGGACTCCGCAATATACCCTGAAAAGTTGGATTGGGCCAGTTCTTCCAATGCCTGCTTGGGCTCAAACGATTTGACGTTCTTCCCTGCGACACGTGAAACCCCGGTAGGCAAATTCATGTACCATTCCCCCATTCCTCAACCGGGAATAACGAGCGGGGGATTATTAAGCATGGGGGGTTGACGCTCCACCCTCAACCCGCATTCCTTAAAAAGCATCCGCACCCGTTTTTTTCGTACACTAAAGACGGGGAATGAAACATGAGTGAAATCAAGTTTGCCAACGTTGGACACCTGCGCGAGGGTGGATACGTCATGATTGACGGATTTGTCTGCCAAATCAAGAGCATGGAAAAATCGAAGCCCGGAAAGCATGGGGCGGCGAAAGCCAGGATTTCAGCGATGGGAATATTCGACAACCAGAAACGGAACCTCATGGCCCCCGTGCACGCGGACGCGGAAGTGCCAGTCGTTGACCGAGGAAATGCGCAAGTAGTAGCCGTAATGGGCGGGCAAGTCCAGTTGATGGATGTTGCCACATATGAAACGTTCAACGTTCCCAAGCCCACGGAAATAAAAGATTTGGCGAGCGGGGACGAAGTGGAATATTTGCGCTTTGAGCAATTGTTCAAGATACTCAGAAAACGCACCAGTATGACAGGATAGAACCGTTTTTCCCCCCCATAAGAAAAACCCATATAAAGCGGGGGATGTTCCAATCCCTCGGGATGAAAATGGGAAAAGGGACGCCAATTTTGTTTTTGGTCATAGCCATTGCTTTTTTTTCGGTAAATGCTGCTGCCGAATTAGAGTGTACAGATTCCACCCAGAACGGTTTCGCAGGAGGAACTGAAATTATTCGACTCTCGGCTTCCGACAATGCGCATGGAGAATATCCTGATGCATTGCTGGGTCTCGCAAACAATTATACGTTAGCAATCCGCTGTCAAGAAACCAGCACTACTTTGAACGTGTTAGCCGACAACAGCAACCCTTTGTTACATCTCTCAGGCAATACGAACGCGCACGCCGAAACCAGTGACGGCATGGATTATCCCGCTGGCCCCCTGTCCATTTCGGCGACCACCGGGGGGGTAGATGTCAAAATTGCGGGCCCCAGTTTCCCCAAGGCTACATGTGCGGGATACAATGGAACCCTCACCTATGTGCCCATCGTCCGATTGTCTAATACCACCAATGCGCACTTGGAATCCCCTTACTCTGGAACCCCTGCCCAGGAATATCCTTATTCTATTTGCGGTGCCTACAGTGAAGTGGTGGTTGTGAATCCTGATGTTCTCCTTGCCAACTTGACAGGGGGGATGTCCCAGCTAGGCGAAACAAGCAGCTTTACTTTCACGCTTACCGCAGCAAAACAAACCGCATTGCCGGACTTTGATAACACAAAAACATTGCTCATTAATTCTATTTGCGAAATCATCAGTGGAGGGGATTGTGCCAATGCCACCACGTTTAGCACCTACGTTACAAAGATATACAATGATCCGTTTGGGGATGCGGATGGACCCAACATCTTCCTCAATCGGGAGGCCACCCACTATGGGTTAACGTTATCGGATCCCTACTCCGTCTCGCCTTTTTTCCCCACTCCTCCATTGCCTGCTTCCAGCATTGTATTAGCCAACCAATATATCGAAGACCAACCCTCAGCTACGGGAAGCCAATCATATAATATTGATGCGGTTGCATTAGGATTGGTGGCGGGTCGAACATATCGTGTTCATGCGATTGCCACGCAAGGACAGTATCTCTATACCCCCACCACTACATCTTTCGTTGAACAGACTTCCCATGTCTCCAATAACTTCGTTTATTTTGACTTCGATGTGGTTGCGGGGGGAGGAGGGCCGGGCCCCGGACCTGAAGGGGCGGGGGGAGACATTTACTTGATCAAGAAAATTTCCTTTACGCCAAACCCCCCTGTTGAAGGACAGGATTTTTCAGTCACATTAGAATTGCAGAATAAGCACACCGAGATTAGTGAAGCACTCAATGCGTTGGTCGACATTATCATTCGAGATGGAGCAGGATACCCCATTGCCGGAAATGCGAGTACCATCTTTGCGGATGACGAGCCCGTGACGTTTGCCCCTCCCCCCACCGGGACCATTTCGGATGCCACGATTACCATCCCCATTGAACTTTCGGGTGCACAAAATCCCGCATTGGTGCCGGGGCAAACCTATACAGTGTATGCCACCATCCAGCCGTTTGTGGACCCCAACCCAACCCCCACCAATGAAAGCGAAACGATTATAGGAAACAACTCCGCGTATCAGACGTTTGCGATTGTCAACCCCCAACAAACCATTTCCGTGCCTGACGCCCCCTGGTGGATGAGCATCGTGTTTGTGTTCGTAGTGTTGGGATGGTTGTTCCTTTCCACGCAAAACGAGAAAAAGGGAAAGGAATCACACGGAAGGAACGGGAAATTCGCGTTTCATAAATAATACGTTTCCTTTCTTCACGGCTTTGTTGGCTAGTGAAACGGGGTTTTTCAACGCAGAAAATAATGGTGTGCCAAACCCAAACTGCACACAGATGGATTCGCTCGTTTTAGGAAGAATAGGCTGAATCAAAATGGAAAGCTGACGAATAAACTCCACTTCCGTTCCAAGCAAACGCTCCACTTCTTCCCGCTTCCCCTCTTTCATTAAGCGCCAGGGCTCGGTATCCGTAATGGCTTTGTTTCCTAATGCTACGATTTTCCAAGCATGAATGAGCGCATTCTGAATGTCGTGCGACAAATACGCACGATAGGCCTCTTGCCCAAATAATTGGGATTGGGTTACCAGCGCCATATCAAGGCTCACGGAAGAAATAACTCCATTGCAATATTTTTCAATCATGGAGAGAACACGATAGGCTAAATTCCCCAATCCATCGGCCAACTCCGAATTCGTTCGCTCGATCAAATTCTTTTCCGAAAAAGACAAATCATTTCCTAAAGGAGCTTCCCGGAGCAAATAATATCGAATGGGCTCAATTCCGTATTTGGGGAGAATCGTCAAAGGGTCAATGACATTTCCCACGCTCTTGGACATCTTTTCTCCCTTCTCATCATTCACAAAACCATGGACGAGAATTTGCTTGGGCAATTCTACCTTGGCGCTCAACAGCATGGCGGGCCACAATAATGAGTGAAAGCGGTTGATGTCCATCCCAATCACGTGCAGGTCGGCAGGCCACCATTCCCCGTACTTTTTATCCGGGTATCCACAGACAGTCAGGTAGTTTACTAACGCATCACTCCAGACATACATCACGTGTTCCGGGTTTTGAGGCAATGGAATTCCCCATTTTAGTGTTTTACGGGAGAAGGAAATGTCCCGCAGACCATTTTTCATGAAGGATTCCATTTCTTTTTTTCTAAACGTAGGAAAAACATTCGCGGGGTTTTGCGCATACCACTCTTCCAACTTCCCTTGGTACGCACTCCATTTGAAGAAATAACTCTCTTCTTTTATTTTCTGCACGGGCTTTCCGCAATGAGTGTTTGGGCATACTTTTTTTCCGTCTTTCTCCAACAAATCCTTTTCCGTCCAAAAGGTTTCGTCCGAAACGCAATACCATCCCTCATACATGTCTGGGTAAATATCGTCCGCGTTCCACAACAGCGTAAAAAAATGCGAGGCCGCTTTGACGTGGTCTTCATCCGTTGTCCGAATAAACCGGTCATAGGAAATGAGCGCGTCATCATGGAGTTTTTGGGAGACCACCGACATTTTGTCCACATAGGCTTGGGGCTCCATCCCCTCTTTTTTGGCGGATTCCTGAATTTTCTCCCCATGCTCATCCGTTCCCACCGTAAACAAGACTTTTTCCCCATTCAAGCGATGAATCCGGGCAATGACATCGGCGATGGTTTTCTCGTATAAGTGACCCATGT
>JAGVNS010000117.1 GCA_020053155.1 Nitrososphaerota archaeon | reverse complement strand
CTATTTGCTTTTTGTTCAACGATTTAATTTCGTCTTCCATCATGATGGTGTCTACCACCCCTTTAGCTTGGGATGCAAATTCTTTATCGCGGACAAACAACAATACTTTTCCCGCTCCCTTTCCAACGGGGTGGGGCAATGCCACGTCTACATCCACCTGGTTTTCTATTTTTTTGAAGTCGATGTTTTTGAAGTTGATGGTCAGGTCAATGGTTTGCTTGAACTTTCGGGGTTCAGCCGTCTGGCGGAGTTGCTGTAAGGCCGTTAGTACCTGATTTTTTTCCATTTGAAAAACCTCCCACTCTCAAGTGGTATAGGCGGCTTCCTATTCTGGAAAACAGAATGAGAAAGTAGACTATTTTCGATGGAGAAGGGTTATAAAAGAAAGCCCTTCTCGGGTAGGTTGATGTCCTTTAACCCCAAAAAAATCCTCGCACAATCTTGGACGATGCGCCCTCTCCACACGCACAAAAACAAGGTGGGGAGAGTGTTAATGGTGGAGGAAGGCCCGAGCATGCCGGCGCCCATTTTAGCGGAGGTAGCAGTCCTGTGCGTAATATTTGTTGGATGAGATGGATCGACTACCACAAATCCGCTAATGGCATGAAGATGAATTTGTGATTGCGTATTCCAATTAGTAGCAAGTTTGTTCGGTCAAACCCCGTTATCTTGTAAGCATGTTCCATGGCTTCTTCCAATTGTTCAGTGGTAACGGAGTATCTCTCTTGGAGATGCTTAAAGTACTGGGTTCCTCGAGGGGTAATGCTTTCTTTTCCCCAATCTCGTCCAAGGCCTAAAATCTCTGCAATACTAGGTTTGTCCATTTTGGCCATGGCAACGAATTTGTCATTCAAGGGATATACGCGGGGAGCCAAAATGATGTAGGATGGGTGGGGATTTTCCCTGCTTCTTTGCACCCGTTCTTTCAATTCAATCAATATTTTTGGGCTCTGCCGTTTGATGATGACTCCAACAGGCGATTTTCCTTTTCGCAATGTGAGTTCGCGCACTCTCCCACCCCACATGTCTATTTCGTTGGGTTCCGCACCCGGCCAATCTTTTCTATGGTCCACGTTTTTCCATCGAACAAATCTTTTGGGAGTAAGAAGACGATTGGCTACTCTTTCCAATTTTCTGACAAGTGAAGCGGGCAGCCGTTTGGTGGGCATGCTCTAAACTGCCTTCTTGAAAATAAAAAGGATGACTTGAATGAAGGCGAAAAAGACCTATTTGAATTGCGCGTCGTATTTTCCATCTCTAAAATCCATTTGGGCTTCTTTGGCGTGCTTTCCATCAATGGTCACTCCCATAGAGTTGCATGTGCCTATGATTTCCCTGCAGGCACTGCGCAGGGTGTAGGAGTTTAATTTTCCTATTTTCATTTCGGCAATTTTCTTCACTTGCTCAAATGAGAGGTTTCCCACCGCTTCCGTTTTTGGGTTTCCAGCCCCCTTTTCGGCTTTGGCTTCTTTGGTAATCAATGCACTAGTGGGGGGGCTTCCAACCGAAATAGTGTATTTCTTGTTCGTGTCGATATCGAGCACTACGGGAACCTTAATTCCTGCAAAGTGCTTGGTGGCCTCGTTTATTTCTTGGACTATTTTTCCAACGTTTAATCCTAATGGGGCCAAAGCAGGTCCCAAGGGGGGCGCGGGGGTGGCTTTTCCCCCATCAATCATGAATTTTATTTCAGGCATGTTTTTTTCTCCTAGAAGCGGATGTAACAGCTAATTAGAAAACGAGATGAAAATCCTTATAAATGGTGAGTAAGGTAAGCTGGCCGGACTTTTCCTCCCTTTCAATATATGTTTTGCTTCCCAATCGTCCCTTTTTCGAAGTATTCGTTTTCGCTTCCCACTTTGTCTAAATCATATTTCTTCCTCTCGATGATGCTCCGCGCGGCCAATATTCCCATCTCGAGGGAATGGTCCTGATTCGTGTAGCGGAAACGACCGGGCCTTCCGATGTATTCCAGGTTTTCGAACCCATTGAGGTAAGCCTTGACCGTGTCCAGATTCTTTTCGTAATGCAGGTCATAGACCGGGTACACGTTGCGTTGGCGGTGAATGTATACGTTTTCCACTTCTCCTGGTTTCACGAAGCCTAACTTCTCCAACCAATAGGTGGATTTTTCTTCCAATTCCTTTTTTTCGGCCTTCCACACTGAATCGTTTTCCCAGCAGAAAAACTCGATGAAGAGCGAAGTCTTTTCTGGAGGGCTCATTTTTTCGCTAAAGTTTTTCATCTCCGAAATCCGGCCGAATGGAATTTCCTTGTTGGGGAAATAAATCCATTGGTCGGGGGAAACGTGAGGTTTGTTGAGCGTCATGAAAACGTATACTTGGGAGCGGAAAGCCAGTCGGCTGGCGGCCGTCAAAACCTCGGCCGGGGGTTGAGGGTCAAGGAGGCGTACGAATTGGGTGATGGGAATGGATGTTAGGAGGTGTTCGGGGTGGGTTGTTGTTTTTTTTCCGGTCTTGCTTTCAAGGTGTACCGCGCGGATGCGTTTTCCCTCATGCTCCACTTTGACGGGCCACGTTTCCATGTGGAATGGGTTTTCTTTTTCCACTTTTTGGCGGATTGTTTCATAAATAAGTCCGGTTCCCGTTTCAGGATAGTAAAATTCATCTACCAGTGATTTGGCCTCGCTCTTGTGGAGAATCGTGCTCATAAAAATTTGGCGCAGACTCAACCCTTTGATTCGCTGTTTGGCCCACTCCACCGAAATTTGGGAGCAGGGGATTCCCCACACTTTTTGGGTGTAATTGAGAATGTTCACTTTTGCGAGCGTGTGGCCGAAATTGGCCACCGCATACTCCTCGAACGTGCCCATTTTTCGGGGTATGGTGCGGGAGCGGATTTTTTCATAGGCGTAATCCGCGAGCGCATGACCCAGATTCAGGATGCCGAATTTGGTCACTATTTCTGCCAAGTCGTTGGGGTACTTGAACAGTTTTCCATTGGAATAGAACCGCGTGAATCGTTTCACGAGAATCCATTTTTCCCCCAGGAGGTCTCCGATGAAGGAATAGAGATAGGGGTTTTTGCTGAAAAAGCGATGCGGACCTATGTCGGTGCGGAATTTCCCGAATTGCAGCGTCCGTGCAAGTCCTCCCACTTCCGCATTCTTTTCAACCATTTCAAAGGGAATGTTCTTTTTGTAGAGTTCCATTCCCGCGGCCATGCCGGAAGGGCCCGCTCCTAAAATGAGTACGTTTGATTTGGGCATGCGGATACCATAATCAACCTTTGTTTATTATGAAATATAAATGGGTCGAATCGTTTTGGCCAGTCGCGTTCAGTGATGCCTGCCCAAAGGCCATTTTGGGGGAGTATGTACCGTGCCCCGACTTTGATAGATGGAGTAGCGTTGTATTATCCCGAAATAAGGTCCTCTCTAGAAATTTAGCAAGGTCTCTAGAGTACCTTGCTATGCGGACTCTAAATCAGCGGAAACTACGTTGGGTGAT
>JAGVNS010000060.1 GCA_020053155.1 Nitrososphaerota archaeon | reverse complement strand
GCGCGACATCGCGCACGCAAACAAACTGTTATCGCGCTACCAGCACGAATACAACCGAACGCCACATACAAGTTTAAATTATCAAACACCCAACCAAGTGTTCAAAACCAAACAAAAAGCGGTGGTGACATAAGCGGTGTCACGCAACAAGTAAGCAACGATTTCAAAACCATGCTATCTAAAGAAACAATCGAAATATATCACGTTGTTAATGCAAAAAATCAATTAGACGTGCCAAAAATCTACTCAGTAGATGAATTCATCAAATTAATCTAGCCCCAAGTGATAGGCTTTCAACCGCTCAACAAACTCTTTAAATTTTGGGTTCTTATTCGCTTGGCGCAAGTCTTTCAAAAGAGCATCTAACTTTTTCTTTTCTTTTGCCGTCATTGGCTTAAACTCGTCCTTGAAAACGGGCTTGTACATACCCATAACTGCGCCCCGGAAGTATAAATAGATTCTGGAAGAAAAACGCCACATTATTATATGGGCAATAAGATAATCCATTTATGTCTCTCAAAAAAATCCAAACCGACGTTGATGAGTGGGCGCAGCAATTCAAACTCCCGTATTGGCAGCCGCATGAAATAATGGTTCGGTTGATGGAGGAGACGGGAGAATTAGCGAGAGAAGTGAATCATCGTTGGGGGCCCAAAAAGAAAAAATCGGTAGAAGAGAAGAAAGAGTTGGAAGATGAGGTGGGGAACATCATTTTCACGTTGTGTTGTTTGGCCAATTCTCAAAAAATAGATTTAGATGAAGCGTGGAAACGGGTTATGGATAAGTGTTATGGGAGAGACAAGGATAGGTATGAGAAAAAGTGAAAACGAGTTATTGCGTAAGCAATAACTCTACCCACGCGTAGCCGGAGTGAGACGGCTATGAAACAATGCTATGGTCGCGACAAAGACAGATACGAAAAGAAGTAGGCCAACTGCAGGATTGAAAATCACGCAAACGTTGTCCATCGGCGCGGCCGGACGAAAACGACCGGGGACAAGGATCGATATAAGAAAAAATAGTCGATCAGACCCGGCGTTTTTCCTGAAATTCTCTGATTGCAATCTGGGCGTTGATATAGTATTCAATCAAGTTTCCAAGCCGGCGCTGGTCATCGATTAACCTATTACGCGTGGAAGAACGGGGCAATCCTTTTAGACGGCCGCTCAAAACGATCATTTTCTGTTGTAACCCACCTAATTGAACACCCACTTCATCCAGAACACTCATGGAAGGACGACCTTCTTTAACCGTCGAGAGTGCAGATGCCCCCATGATGGGTCTTCTTCCTGATTGGCGAAACTTTTGCATGATTGCATTATGAATGCAATTAACAACCGCCCTCTGATTTTCTCCCGATAATTGGGGCCAGCTCTGGACATCGGCCAGGCGAACCAAATCGGTGAGGGTTTCAGGAGACTTCACCTTGCCCACGGACGAAGCAGCACTTCTCCTCCGATAGGATCGTAAACGAGTCGGGCGCGTACGCCTTGAAGTAGGGGAAGCTGTTCTTCGTGAACGCAGGGACATACACCCCCTAATCTATTCTGGGAATTAAAACAAATCGGTGCCTGGGAAGATAATGCGGGAAAAAAATGGTCGAGTTTAATCCTTCACTGAGAAAGAAAAACCGGGTTCGTCTTCCACAATCTCCAGCACGTCTAACGTGAGACAGTGGCATGCTATTCCCACCCATTCAGACAAGGAGGGCTTACTCCTCCCCTCGTCTCCCGAAATGAATTCTTTGATGTAACACCCGGCCGAAGCATGCAGTTCAATTTCAACACGGTTTTCATCTATTTTTTTTATCTTTTCTAAAATAATCCAGTGTGGCCTTTCCTTCATCACGCGCCTTTTTTCCACGCGAATGGGGGTGGTTTGTAAAACGTCCATTTTTTGATTCAAATATTTTTCAAGCAATTCAACATTTATTTTTTCGGGGCTCTCCACCAATGCCAGGTAGCGCTTCGTGTGATACTTTTGGGTGGTGTACGCCACGTCATTGTGCATTCCAATCTTCAAATTGGACAATTGAACTTTATTTTCAAGCGAAGCATTTATTTCATTTGTTAGTTTTTCCACATCGGTTGTTCGTTGGAGAGGGTTTTCAAGTGTCAGCGCGAATGGTCTACCCCTTCCAAGCATGCGCACATCCACATCCTCTCTTCCCGCACCATGAAACAATACCTCATCGCATACAAAGGCTTTTTTGAAAAAGAGAGCAATCAATTCTTGCACGCTTTCTTTCGTAAGAACCTTTTCTCCATTACAAACCGGACAGATGGACCCCGTTTTTTGTCCAGAGCCTTTGCACTCGTAACAAAAATGCCGGGTTTGGGCAATGGTTCGAGCAAGTTTGGTATATTTCCCTGTAATAATCACGGGCAAAATTTGAATCATTACTTGTTTGGTCACTTCATCCAAAATAATTTCCGCATCGGGAAACTCGAATACGGTTTTTTTAATGCGAAAAAGAGGATTATTGGCAATGCGCGCACGGACGGCTTTGGAGGTGTTCTCTTTATGCAAAGGGTTTTTGCACCGCACCCCAATGGAATACGTTTCCCACTCCCTGTTTTGAAGGACACTTTCAAGTGTGGAAAAAGGGACTTCGGGCAACGATACAACCAATGGAAAATGCCCCACCCAAACCATACCAATGGAACTTTGCCCTCACAAGCTTTTTAAGTCCGTTAACGTTCTCCTACTGCGTTCTCCGGTGCAGGGGGAGGGTTCTCACAACGCCGCTCCTCGAAGGTGCCGTACACGAGGACAGGAAGCGTGAACAGTATGGTTGCGAAAGCCGAAGTACGAGAAGTAAAGGATTTGCCCGGAATTGGCCCCGGTGCCGCGGAAAAGCTCTTTTCAGCCGGGTATAAGACCCTGGAAAGCATTGCGATTGCCTCCCCCATGGAGCTCATCGAAGCCGCCAGTTTAGGGGAAGGAACGGCTGACAAAGCCATCAAGGCTGCCCGGGATGCCCTCGAAATGGGGTATGAGTCGGCCGATATATTGGCGGAACGACGAAAACTAGTGGGGCGAGTGACCACTGGCAGTAAGGAGCTCGACAAACTCATTGGCGGGGGAGTGGAATCTCAATCGATTACTGAAGTATACGGAAAAATGGCAAGCGGGAAAACACAATGGTGTTTCCAAACCGCAGTGACGATTCAGAAACCAATCGAGGAAGGTGGACTCGCAGGAAACTGTTTGTACATTGATTCCGAAAACTCATTTCGACCCGAACGTGTTGTTTCCATCGCCGAAGCCAATGGAATGGACCCGGATGCCGTACTCAAGAACATTTTTGTGGCGCGCGCATATAACGCCGATCACCAAATGTTGCTCGCCGAAAAAGCGACCGAACTGATTAAGGAAAAAAACATCAAACTCGTGATCGTGGACTCCCTTACTGCCCAATTCCGAAGCGAATTCATTGGACGGGGACAACTCGCGGATCGACAACAACGATTGAACAAGCACATGCGCGTATTACAGCGCCTCGCGGAAATGAACAATGTAGTCGTGTTGGTCACGAACCAAGTCATGGAGCGACCGGACATCATGTTTGGCGATCCCACCACACCCATCGGGGGAAATGTGGTTGGGCACGCTTCTAAGACGCGATTGTACCTGCGCAAAGGAAAAGAAAACAAACGCATAGCGAAATTGGTGGACTCGCCCTCGCTGCCGGATGGAGAAGCCGTATATGCAGTAACGGAAAGGGGAATTGAAGACATTGAAGAATAAATAAAATAAGTGGGTGTCACCCGACACCCATACCTTTTTCTTTTGTATAGACAGTATAGTAGAATAAAGAGGTGATTGAATGAAAGCTTTCTCAAAATCCGTTCAAAAAATGAAAATTTCGAAAGAGATGGAAATGGAGTTAGTCGCACGAAAGATAATGCAGGAAAAGATGGAAATGAAATTGAAAGGCGAAAGGTACCTTACCGAAGAAGAAGCGATGAAGAAATATTGGGAACGAAGGGGGAACAAATAATGGATCTTCGACCATGGAGCATCGCCTACCTTAATGGGTGGGACGAAAATCTGTACGGCTTTCCCACCCAAATACAAGACCAAATATTGAAAAAGATCGAACAGATGAAACAACCTCTCCAAGGAAGAGGATTACACCATTCGCGGATTTTGGTTGAAGAAGTTGGTGAACACCGCATCGCATACTCTATAAACCAGTCTACCCGCACAAAGGAAATTCACTTCGTGGGGGATCACAAACAATATGAAAAATGGTACACGCGAAACATCGGGTTTCACGATGCCGATTTTGAATTTGGAAAAGAAATTGCCCAAACGGTTTCACTCTAAACTACGGCGGCTGAAGCCCGCCGGGTTTTGTTTCCCGTGAACGGCTTGCCGAGAACAACCGATTCATTGTCCCTTTCAAAAAGGCAGGGTTCTCGGCAAGGGTTCCT
>JAGVNS010000087.1 GCA_020053155.1 Nitrososphaerota archaeon | reverse complement strand
GCAATCTGGATGGCAGCGATAATGATGCGGACCCTTCCCAAGAGATTTGGTGGAGGGAAGACCCGGTCGATGACACCAATTTTTTCACCCAGGATGTTTCTTCTCTCATCACGGGTGCCGGCTCCTACTATTTAGACATAGGCGGGGCCCTTTCCGATTGGGAAACCCAAACAGAGGGGCTGGGAATCTATATAGACAATGTCAACCTGGTCGTGGTCTGATGGATTCTGAAGAAAAAAGCATTTCAGTTCGGTTCGAATACAGATGGTTAGCGGCCCCGCTTGCCCTGGTGATTGTAGCCGTTCTATTCATCTATTTTTTTCCAGTGAACGACAATTCTCCCCCTTCCCTGCCCACCGAAACCCCTCTACAACCATTGATGGGTGCGGCCCCCATCGACGTGGAAAAGGCCAAAGAATGGGCGCTTGCGCAGTGCGCGCACGAATATGATTGTACGCAGAAAGATTGTCTTGAAAAAGTCCTGACGCACGTGGACGCATCCATCAAAACCATTGAAGCGGTGCTCCGTACTCCCGCCCCCCGCGAATTGCGCGACCACCTGCGAAAGGCCATCAAGCGAGGCGTAAACGTAAAACTAATTCTCGACCCAGCCCTCAACTCCGCATTTTTTTTGGAGGGGGCAGAGATTCGAATGAAAAGGGTTTCCAAATTCATTGCGTCGAACTTCATGGCCATTGACCGAGAAATGGTCGTCTATGGGTCCAATTCCCAAATCTATGCCGCGGCCCCCGATGTAATCAAAGTGGCATGCGAAGGTGCTGAACGCGACTCCTACTTTTTCATCTTCGACAAGGTTTGGAAGAATGACTCCACTTCATATATGTCCCAGACAGACGAGGAAGAGATTTTAGCCGATTCTGAATTAGGGGTATCGGGGAATGATGCGTCTGTCTGCGACGCAGCGGCCTGCGGCCCCGACTCGTTTTCGTGTTCCGGTACCACTAAAATTTGGGAGAATTATTTTTGCGAGAGTGCGTGCGTGTACGAGACCATTCTTCTTTATTACAGCCCTGAGTGCGGGTACTCCACTCCCGGCTTCGGCCCGGATGGAAATTCCCTCGTGGTCATTTCAGAAACGGAAGTGGATGAAGGGCAGATTTCAAGTGAGTTCATAGAATTCGCCTCGCTCCAACCCCTTGAACTATCCGGTTTTTCCCTCTTGAAAAATGGCGTCCTGTTAACCACGTTCCCCACTCCCTACATCCTGAATGGCTCTGCCAAAGTATACACCGGAAGCGGGGCCAACACGCCCACGACCATTTACCTGAATGAATTAACCCCCCTCTGGAAAACGCCTGGAACAACGGCCACGCTTGTAAATCCGGACTGGGTTCCCGTGGCCTCGAAAACGTTTGAAGGGTAATTCCATGGTTTATTTTTTCCCATCCCAAACGGGTCAAGCCAGCCTTCCCGACCTGCTTCTTGCTACGTTTCTCTTTTTTATCTTGCTGGCGGGGCTCGTCTATTATTCCAACGCCCTTCAAAATGATGCCCAAACTGTCATTATCCGCCGCCCCCTTGACGCATCGGCGTCCAACTTGGCCGAATACATCATCAAAAATCAGGGTACTCCCTCCAACTGGGAAACGCTTTCAGATGCCAACCAAATTAAACAGATAGGCCTGGCCCAAAAGGACAGGGTATTGAACCCAAACAAAGTGGTTGCTTTCGTGAATCAGGGAAATTTGAATTACTTTTCCACCAAGGAAAGGATGGGCATTTCCTATTACGATTTTTACGTCCAGTTTTCTGGAGGCATTTCCCTTTCAACGGGTATAGCGCCCCCTCCCAATAAGAATGCGAGCGTGGTGCAACGATTAGTCACCCTCAATGGGGCGGAAACCAAGTTTACGCTGACCCTATATGAACCCTAAATGCCTCTCCCCTCATTCGCGCGCTTTCGTCTTTACGGCCGACATCGCCCTGGCCACGCTATTGGTTATAGCCCTCCTCGTTTTCGTCTCCCTTCCCACTCAACCCGTGCCCAAACTCGAAGAACGGAGAATCACCGACCAATTCGTGGATGACCTGTTTGTTTCGCTCGACCACTCCGGATATGTGTCCCATGAGATAGACGTCAATGGCTTTTCAGGGATGACCCTCCAAAACGTCTACACGCGAGCACGGGAACTGCTTCCCTCGTCGTATGAATTATTCCTTCAAATGAAAAACTATCCCGTTGATGTGACCCAGTGCCGGAGTGATCAAAATTTTGGGAGTTGTTTTCCGGATGCCAACGTTTCAACGTTAACATTTGGAACAGCGCTCCCGCCAAACGCCCCATTCGTTCATGGCCGGAGAATATTCATCAAACAACAGCCCGCGTCCCAGTGTACGGGTTCCCTTTCCCCTGCTTGGGGCGGGGGGCCGTTTTCCCTTTATCCCTTTGTTCCATCTCTCTCTTTTCAATCCCCTCCTGATGTGGACATACAATTTGACGTGAACGTATATCCGGAAGGACCGTGGACGTGCGACCAAAACATTACGGTAGGTCTTTCCGTCACCTCTAACACGGGGGCGCGAAAACCGGTGGACATGATGCTGGTGTTTGACCGTTCTGGAAGCATGAGCTATGATTATCTCTTGGATACTACGGACGCCCAAGCACTCGATTTGGATGGAGATTATGCGTTCGTTGCGGACAGCACATCCGGTTTGCGCGACGTGAATGGCCAGGACCCCGGATTACCCACCCTTTCAGGAACGTACAATTCCCCAGGAACCACCAGGGACGTGGACGTGGAAAGCGGGTACGCATTTTTGGGGGATGGTACGAGTGGATTGCGCATCGTGAACGTGTCCAACCCCTCCTCTCCTGCTTCCATTTCCCAGCTCGATTTGGGAAATGATGCCTATGGGGTCGCGAGCACAGGAACCAACACCTATGTGGTAACTTTCGGAACGGATACCACCGACCTCAGCAATACGGGGAGTGCGAGCAACGAACTCTATATCGGAAGGAGTGCCTCCCAATTATACGCTGCACAATCCTTCCAACCCACCCTTGATTTCATTTCAGGGGTGCAGGTGCGTGTGGATAAAGTTGGGAATCCAGGCGGAAATCTTTCCGTCAGTATCCGCACCTCCCTCACGGGAGCCGATTTGGTGAGCGGGACCATCGCCAGTTCGAGTATTACCACATCTTACCAATACCTCACGGTTTCTTTTTCCACTGTTCTCAGTCTCACGAGCGGAAACACGTATTACATGGTCCTTACTACCCCTT
>JAGVNS010000076.1 GCA_020053155.1 Nitrososphaerota archaeon | reverse complement strand
CGAGCAGTATTCCGCAGGATGGAAGTTCAATGAGTGGGAATTGAAAGGCATTCCCATCCGCATTGAGTTAGGCCCCCGTGATGTGGGGCAGCAGCAATGCGTAGTGGTTCGACGCGATACCGGCGCAAAGAGAATTGTTCCCCTTTCCCAAATTGAAAAAGTGGTGGAAGAAGAATTGGAAGCGATACACCAAGCAATGTTTTCAAAAGCCGAGAAGCATTTGAACGATAGTTTGATTACCGTCCAAACCATGCATGAGTTTGAGCAGGCACTGGAACAGCGAAAGCTCATTCGCATGCTTTTTTGTGGAAGTGTTGAATGTGAAAAGGCGATTAAGGATAAAACCACCGCAACCTCACGCTGCATTCCCCTAGATGAGAAGCCCGTGAAAGGCGGATTGTGCGTTCATTGTGGAAAACCGACTGAATATCATACGCTTTTTTCGAAAGCATACTAATTCTTTTCGGTTTTACTTTAGCCTTTTCTCCCAAATTTCAGCTATTTCCCCATTAATTTTTTTCAAATTTATTCGTGAAAAGGAATACCCATTCTTTTGATACATTTTTTTGGCCGCAATGTTGGTTTCTGCTACAAGTAAAATGATTTTTTTCATTTTTTGGGTTTCGACCCATTCTTCTCCTTTTTTTAGCAGTGCGGTGGCATATCCTCTTCGTTGGAACGGGGGTTTGACTGCAATTCCATTCAGCCGAACGATTTTATTTTTGAGGTCGATTATTTGCCATTCTGAAAAACCCGCCAAACGATCCCTTTCCATGCTTTTTTGGAGGAAAAACTGGGGGTGGTGAATCCGTTTCACGAACAAATCGAAATTGATTTCCAGGTAGGGGAAATATTTCTGGATTAATTCCAGTATTTCGGGTGCATCGTATTCGGAAACGGGTTGTATGGTCATAGTGTAGTGTAAAGGCCCACTGCAGGGTTGTAAACCCTGCGATGTAGTCCCTCGGTGTAGCCGGACGAAAACGGCTATGGGGTCACAGGGATTTGAACCCTGATCTAAAGCTCTGGAGGCTCTTGTGTTACCAGGTTGCACCATGACCCCAAACTTTTAGTCAATGTTCTATCAAAACCGCCCCATAAAGAGGCATTTGATACCTATAGGATGAAGGGCAGGGATTATTAACCTATAATCGGTCCTACACGTCCGTATGCGCCCTGTTTTGGTGGTTTTGGGACTACTCTTATTGTTCCCGTTTTCCACGGCCCTTCAAGCGATTGATGCGGAGAATGCCGTGGCCCAGGGAAATTATCTGGAGCCCAATGAGAAGGCTGCCGTGTTCAAGGCGTTGCCCCAAATGAATGGTTCCCAAAAATATTGGGTGGTTTCCGTCATCCAAAATGACACCCTGCGCACGCTCATTGTCATTGCCGATAAAGATGGAAAACTGGTGGAAAAATCCGTTCTTCGGACCAATCTTTTTTCGGCCAATCTGCTGGTACAACGTCTTTCCACGCTGAAAACCCAAACAAGCTGGCTCGTTTCCCTTCTTACCACTAGCAAATTGGAAGAATTGGCGAATGCCGTGGAGAACGAGGAGTTTGACGTGGATATCGTGTCCGAAACCGTTACAACTCCCTCCCTGAAATCGGACATCGGCGTGTTGAAAGGAAAATTGGACACCATGGCGAGCGAGTTGCGCGAGATTGCGAATGGGATAAAGGAATTAAGCGATTACGAAACCCAATTTTTGAACGTTTCCATCGATACGGGGTTGGTGAATGGGGTTGCATCCCGCTATGCGGACGTATATACTGACATTGATTCCGTCAAAGAAGAGGCCGCGGAATACGACCAAGAGATTTCAAAGGTGAAAAACCAGATTGCATCCGATGATTCGTTGGACACTCAAACCAAATCGCAGTTGTTGGGTTTGCTTTCCCCATTGGGACCGAATCAAACTCTCACGAGCGCCATTTCTCCCTATTCGGATTTGGCGGCGGAAAACAAGCAACGCGTGTCCGTGGAAGCGGCCTCACTCCCTACCAAAACGAATGCGTTGGGAGCGGAAGCCGATGCGCGCTCGCTGAGAGTGAGTGCGTACCAAACCATCTATTTGCTGGATGAGAATTTGAAAAAAACGGCCGGTTTTGATACACTCCTACAAGGGGCCCAGATCATTTTGGCCGAAGAAAACAAGTCGCGGTGGGTCGATCAGGTTGATGTGATAAATCTAGAGGGGGCGTGGGAAAACACCCAAACCGCTTTTCAGAAAAAGCAGTATGCCAACGCAAAAGAATTGGCTGACAAGTCAAAAGCATTGGTTAAAAAAATTAAAACCCAGGGAATCGAAGAGAGCGTGGACCCCGCTCAACAGGTTTCGGACGCAATAATTACCGGCCTCGCCTACATTTTAGGGGGGATTGCCATCATTTTGATTGGTAAAAAAGCCATGGAAATGATTAAGGCAAGGAATGCGGAAGAATAGTTTCCATTTCTTTTATTTTTTTTGTAAATGGTTTGATTTGGCTTTTACCAGCTAAATTCAACAATGTCCCCGTTCTGTACCACGTAGTCCTTTGCCACGCGTTGCCCGTCAAATTTTGCGCTTCCCCAGATTTTGGCGGATTTGAGGTTCTGTACAATATCCTTGTGTACCAATCCCGCAACATCTAGGACGGTTGATCCTTTTGGTACAATGAGTGCCATGCTCATGGCGGCATCCTGTCCGGGTTTTTTGGTGAAAACGTATGTTTTCTCCATAATTTCAATCATCAAATCGAGCATTTGGGCTTTTTGTTCGGGCGTATTTTCCCAGGTCATCACAATCATTTCCTTTTCGCGCTTGAGTTCACTTGTTTTCGAACTTTTCATCACTACAATCAGCGTTTTTTTGTAGGTGAGAGTAACGTCCATTGCTTCCGCTACCGTTTCAAGCGTGGTGGGTTCGCGCAGAATCACTTGGACGTTTTGCATTCCCCTTTCTTTCAAATAATTGACCAATTCCTCTTGCGGGATTTTGAGGAATTCCTTTCCCGTGAGCGAGAATCCAGGAAAGGAAGACGCCACAATGCTAATGTTGGGCTTTTTTCGATTGAGGATGATTCCCGATTTTTCCAGTTCCTTTTTCAGCAGCAAATATTCGCGTGCCGCACGTTCAACGGATACCACAAACACGATGGCATCGGCGTTGCGTACCACGGCAAGTATTTCTTTTCCATTTACCTTTCCTTCTGCACTCCCTTCCACGATGGGGGGTAAATCCACGAGCTGTATTTTGGCTCCCTTGAAATCAATCATTCCCACATCCGGTAAAGTCGTGGTGAATTCGTAGTCTTCTACCGGTCCATTCAATCCCGTCATGGCATTGAAGAATGTCGTTTTTCCCGAGTTAGGTACTCCCACGAGAACAAGTTGCCCGGCCCCCTCCTTTTTGACGGAAATGGTAGGTCCCCCTCCCTTTTTGGAGGATTGAGTTTTTTCTTTTTCCATTTCCAGTTTTAATTTTACTATTTTTTTGGTGATTTCATTCTTCAGGTTTTCCGCTCCTTTGTGGGTGGGGCAGTAGCTCTTCATTTCTTCTAATGCGGCCAATTTTTCGGCAGTCGTTTTGGCGTTTTCGTATTTGGCTTGGGCGTTGGCGTATTCGATGGAAACGTTTGTCGTCATATATATATGGTAAAAGTAATAATGGCCTGCGTTTAAAGAGGTCTATTCATTTCATGCTTTGGAGCGCGTTGTTTTCATTTGGGGAGGGGGGAAATGGCCGTGTTGCCGTCGGGGGTAATACTGGCGTTCGAATCTGGAATGGGCGGGGTAGTAGTGCACCCCTCAAGTTCGGGGTGGAAACTGCAGAGGTATGATTCTATGCTCTTCTGTCCCACGAAAGAATAGTTGCAGTCGATGATGAATGATGGCGTGAATTTGATGGGGTTCCATAGGTGCATGGTCTTGGTGTTTTGGATAAGGGTTTGCTCGGCCCCCGAGTTTTCATCCTGAATGCAGGAAACGAACTCGTCCTTCGTTTCTTTACTGCTTCCTCCCGCCTCGACCAGGCAGGATTTCATGAAGTTGATGTCCAGGTTTCCATGGAATTGGGCATTGAAGTAGTTGCATTCCGTGTAATCGTCCAAGTATCCCAATTTTTCGGCGCAGACGGCACCTTTGTTGGTGGTGAGTGCGGCATTGATGGCTTTGAGGGTGGTTCGTTGGTACATGATGGGAACGTATTCCACCATCACCGGGTCATATTTTTGCGTAATATAATTGAGTATTTTCTGGGCCTCGATGCAGGGCTTGCAATCCCCATAATCGAGTTGGGCGGTGATGAGTATTTTTCCGGGCGGAACTTCGCACGTGCTACTAGGGGGTTTGACAAACGTCAACAATTTTGGCTGTTTGTCCAAAAACTTTTCAGGGACGATGACCCATCCCTTTTTTGTTTTGAGGGGTTCTTTGATGAATTGCCCCTGGAGTGCGGCTTGGATAGTTGCATTTTGGTCCAATCCTATTATGCTTACCAATGCGGTGGGGGCGTACTCGATTTCAAATTCTTCCACCAACGCTTTTCCTTTCTCCGATTCAATATCAATCGTTTGGAGGGAGTATTGTACCCCGCCCTCATCCAATTTTGCCAAAATGGTATTCGTTTGAGGGCAGTATTTGCATTGTGCATCCACTACCAATTTTATTTCCACGGGTTTAAACACGGGGTCATCTCGCGCAGGGGGTTGGCTCAGTTTAGTGTATGCCAGTATTCCCACTATTCCCACCATCACCAGGAGGATGGCCCCAATCGCGAGTGCGCGGGAGGTATCCGGCATGGATTTTGGGGGGAAAGAATGGGCCGAGTGGGGAGGGCGTTCCATATGCTTTTTTTCCATCAATGGCTTTAAAATGGGCATTATTCCGCACTAGTATTCATGCTTCCCTGGGTTGATTTTCACACGCATATCCTGGATAGTGAGTCGCTTTCCCGTGCGTCGGAGGAGTCCCTTCACGCTCACGTGGATTGGTGGCTGGTAAATAGCGTGGACCTTTCTAATTGGGAAAAGAACGTTCGTCTGGGAAAACAATACCCCTCTGCCATCATCGGGTTGGGGTGGCATCCCGAGCAAGTGATGGAAGTAAACGTGAAAAAGATTCCCTCCATTCTGGAAAAGTATACTCCCTTGGTAAAAGACGCCCCTTATCTGGGTGAAACGGGATTGGATTTTTTGTATGGGAAAAAAATGGAACACCAAACCATGCAAAAAAAGGTTTTTGCTCAATTCATCGAATGGTCGAATGAGCATCACCAGATGATTCAGGTGCATACCCGCCATGCCAAACAGGAAGCCTTGGACATGCTCCATGATGCTCACGTTGAGCGTGTTATCCTGCACTGGTTTTATGGAAATGAGGGACAACAGAAAATGGTCATT